>CAYTFW010000021.1:0-49476 GCA_964437145.1 uncultured Rhizobiaceae bacterium | reverse complement strand
GATCCCGCCAGCGCGCTCGTGCTCTGGCAGATCGGCATTCTCGGCAACGAGGGCTACAGCCCGATGGGGCGCTACGAAACGCCGCTGATGCCGCTGCTGATCAGCAAGCTCGGGCGGTTCTTCGCGCCGACCCATCGTGTCGCGGTCTATGAGGCGGCCGTCCAGTTCGGCTGCCGGCCGCGCATCAGCTGGATCCCGATCACCGGGCTCGCGACGGTCGAGCTGTCCGCCGCCTCGACGCTCTACATCCCGCCGGGAGGGCCGACCCGGCCGGATGCGCAGGTGCATGCCCAGGCGGTCGCGATGGGCGTGCCGATCGGCGGCGACTAGGGAGGATGCCATGAGCCGGATCATCGTCAGGCCGCGTCGCCCCGGCGATGCGCCGGCGGCAGAAGCCGCGGTGCGCGCCTTCGTCGGCGCCGGATCCGAGACCGGCGTGAAACTGGTCAAGTCTCGGACCCCCGTCCGCCTGCACGTGCTGGAGATGAGCGCGGCCGACGCCCAGCGTCTGGCCGCCACCCGCCCCGATCTGATCGTCGAGGAGGACCAGCCGCTCGTGCTGTTCAAGATGCCCGACCTGCCGGCGATGGCTCCCGCCGTCGCCGAGGATGTCTGGCAGGTGACGGTGCGTGACCCCGCCGGTGCCCCGATTCCCGACTGCACCGTCTTCGCGGTCGGCGGCCAGCTCGGCTTCCGGGCCGAGACCGACGCGACGGGACGGGCTTCCATCCGGGTCGAGGCGGGGCTGGTGAATCGGGTTATCATTTCGCCTCGCGCCGGGTTCTGGTCGCGCGTGGTGCCGCCGCCGCAGGGCTCGCGGTCGATCGAGGCGACCCTGATGCCGCTGGATGCGGCGCGGTCCTCGGCTTGGATGCTGAGCCTGCTCGGGGTGAACGCCCATCACGCCGGTCCGTCCGGCCAGGGCGTCACCATCGCCGTGGTCGACAGCGGCATCGCCCGCGTGCCTGGGCTCATCGTGCGTGACGGGCTCAACACCCTGGATGGCGGCGATCCGGCGGGCTGGGCGACCGACGAGAAGGGCCACGGCACCCACTGCGCCGGCATCACCGCCGCCCGACCGGACGAGGCCGCGCGCTTTCGCGGCATCGCGCCGGGGGCCGAAATCTTCTCGGTGAAGGTCTTTCCCGGCGGGTTCATCTCCGATCTGGTCGAGGCGATCGACTGGTGCCGCGAGCGGCGCGTCGATCTGGTCAATCTCAGCCTCGGGTCGCAGAGCTGGTCGGAGGCGCTCGCGGCCGCGATCACCGAAGCGGTCGCGGCCGGCGTGACGCTCGTGGCGGCCACCGGCAACGACGCCACCTCGGTCGCCTTCCCCGCCTCGCACCCGCTCGTGCTCGGCGTCGGCGCGATCGGGCGGATGACGTCGTTCCCGCAGGACAGCGCCCATGCCGAGCGGATTGGTCCCTATCGCGACTGGCACGGTGGATTGTTCAGCGCCACCTTCACGAATTTCGGGGCCGGGGTCGATGTGTGCGCCCCCGGCGTCGCGATCGCGTCCACGGTGCCGCAGGGCTATGCGGCGTGGGATGGCACGTCGATGGCCTGCCCGGCCGTGACGGGGCTGCTCGCGCTCGCGCTCGAGAGCGTTCCGGCGCTGCGCACGGGTACGCGCGCGCAGGTCGATGCGCTGCGCTGGATCGCCGCCGCCGGCGCCATCGACATGGGGATGCCGCGCGAGATCCAGGGCCACGGCCTGGTGACGGCGCCCGCCATCCTGGCCGCGGCGCGATCGCTCGCCGGCTCGTGGAGCGGCCCCCAATCCTAACGGACAGGTGGTATTGCCCGTAGGGCCTAGTGTCCCGACTGCGAGATGAAGACTAGCTATTCAGGCGGTGGTCCCAGGGCGCGGCTGGCGGGTTGATGGTCGAGGGGCATGGGCCGTCGAGATGAGAAGCGCGGCGTCGCCGGCGTGCATGTCGATGACCACGACTTCCCCAAGAAGTGCGGCCACCTCGAGAACAAGGTGATCATCGACCGCGCCGATTCGCGCGCCGTGCTGGGCTACGAGGAGGCCGGTCAAGTGGGCGGCGGAGTAGGGGGATTCGGTTCGCCGCCGGTGCGTCGCAGGAAGTCGTCGAACATCGGCACGGTGAAATCGATATCGCCATGCGCCGGGCTGTAGATCATGCCCTTGGAGATGATCTTCGATCGACGCGGCCCGAGCGCTTGGATCGATTCACCTAGGGCGTCGGCCACGTCGGACGAGCGGTAGGGACCGGCACCCAGGCGGGCCATCGCCATCACATACTCGCGCTCCTTCGGCGTCAGCCGATCGAGCCGCACTTTGAAGAAGCCGTTGTCCAACCGCCGCAGCGCGACGGTGGATGCCCGCTCGACATCCTTGATCCCGATCGGCGACCGGCCGGCGGTGTTCCAGGCCTGGTAGCCCCACTCCTGGAGGAAGTACGGATAGCCCCGGGTCTTCTTCAGGATGAGATCGAGAGCGGCGGCCGCGATCCTCTCCTCTTCCTTCTCGATGGGCTGCCGAATCGCCGCCCTAGCCGCGTCGGCCGCCAGCGCGCCGACGGGCGGGAAGTCGAACAGCCGTTCCGCGTAGGACTTGGCGTCGCCCGAGAGGGCGGCGACCTGCGGAAGGCCGGCGCCGAAGAACAGGACGGGTAGCGTCTTCTGGCTGCAGCGATGAAGCGCGACGATAAGGGCCGACAGTTCTTTTTCGGAGAGGTACTGCATCTCGTCGATGAGCAGCGTCCAGGCGGCGCGCGCCGCGCGCGCGGCCTCGCCGACCCTGACGAATAGGTCCACCAGATCGAATTCCAGATTGCCGCTATCCGCCACGCCGCTTTCTGGATCCACCGAGATCGAGACGTCGCCCACCTCGATCTTGAACGCGCTCGCGATGCTGCGCAGCGCGCGCATCGCGCCATGGGTGGCGGCCTTGGCGCTTTGCGCGAGGGAAAGTCGACGCAGCGCCTGGAGGACCTTGGGGTACAGCAGCGCCACGAGCGAGCGGCCTTCCGGCGCTTCGATGAACGACGTGACGTGGTGGAATCCCGTGGCGAGCTCTTCGATCTTGTTGAGCAGGACGGTCTTGCCGGTGCCGCGCAACCCCAGAAGGATCTGCGACTTGTCGTGCCGCCCCTGAATGACCCGCTGAAGGGCGATGGACGCGGCGTTGATGATGTGGTCACGACCGGCCAGTTCAGGAGGTCGAGTCCCCGCGCCCGGCGCGAAGGGGTTCCTGACGGGATCCATGGCGGATTTGTATCAGTGTTAGGAGAGTATATCAATTTTCAGATATACATGGTTATAAGTAGATAAATTCCCTATACGCCTCGGTGAGCCAGCCTCGTTCTCGACATGGTGCCGCACGGCGCGGGATCTGGAGGGTCGCGGTGTCGCGTTGTGCGATCGATATGGTCCCCCGGCAACGCGTCCATCCGATGCCGCAAACAACGCAAATAGTGCAAGCCTGACACCGGTGCTCAAGATCTGACTCTGTGTCTGGACTCAGAAGTACTGCGTCTTCTCAATGGCTTGTATAATTTTTCTCAACCAATTTCCCGCTTTTTCCGTACAATTATCTTGTAACATGATATTATGCTGACATCCCGGGTGGTTTGGGCAAAACGCCGATCCAAGAGCGTTGGGGGAAATGGTGGTCGCACGGTTCGCGATTCAGGCGTTGGGCGGTGTCGTTGTCGCCCTGTCGCTGGCCGTCCGCGGCGCTGCGTTGGCTCAACCCACGTTGCCGTCCGTCCCGCCGGAGACGCATCCGGCCGCGCCCACGAACTGGGCGATACACCTCGGCCCCGGCGTGCTGTGGGCGCCGAAGTTCGAAGGCGCCCGCGAGCGACGCGTCGTGCCGATCCCGGTTGTCGACCTGCGCTACAAGCAGGACCGGTTCTTCGTCTCGGTGCGCGACGGCGTCGGCGCCACGCTGCTGACCCACGAAGGCTTCAGGGTGGGGCCGCTCCTGCGCTTGAACGGCGGCCGCGGCGCGCCGGCGAGCGGGCTGGGCAGCGTGCCACTCACCATCGAGGGCGGCGCCTTCGCCAAGTACGATTTCAGCCGGCATGCCGGCGCGCGGCTCGAGGTCAGGCGTGGCCTGGGCGGCCACAACGGCTGGCTCGTCGATGTCGGCGCCGACGCGCGCGCGCGCTGGGGCGCGGTGGGATTCTCGGCCGGGCCGCGCCTGAGCATCGCCGATGGCGGCTACAATCGCGCCTTCTTCGGCGTCGACCAGGAGCAATCGGCGCGATCAGGATACGCCCGCTACGAGCCCGGCTTCGGCGTGCGCAGCGTCGGCGCGAGCGCCAGCGCCCTGTGGCACGTCACCGACAGCATCCACGCGATCGCGATCCTGAGCTACGGGCGACTGGTGGGGCAGGCCGGCGACTCGCCGATCGTCAATGGCCCGATCGGCAGCCGCGATCAGGTCACGATCGGCTCGGCGGTCACCTACCGCTTCGCGTGGTAGGCCGCGCGGCGCGGCGCTAACGACTCTCCTCGACCAGCTCGACCTTATGACCCTCGGGATCCTGCACGACCGCGCGACGTCCCCAGGGCGAATCGCTGGGATGGCTGAGCATCTTCGCCCGCATCAGCGCCGGCGTTGAAAGCGCGTCGTCCAGGCATGCAACGGTAAACCCGATCCTTGCGGATGCGGTGCTCGACGCCTGTTCCGTGCTCGGGTAGATCTCGATCGTCGCGGCGCCGGCTTTGGACACGAAGTGGAGCGGGCCCGTATCATGCCGTTCCTCCGTGAACGTCAGTCCCAACGCCGCGTAGAATTCAGCGAGTCGCCGCGGTTCCCGGGCGCGCAGGACCAACAGGCTGAGCGTCGGCATCGAGCTGTCCTCACTTGGCGGTGGCGCGAGCGGGCGACCTCTTCTAGACATCGTTCGCTTTTGGCAGCACGCATGTCAGGCCACGCTCGGGACCACCTTCTCCGAGCTCAACGTATCGCGCGCATAGGCGAGGCAGGCGATGACGTCGTCGCGCGTGACACCCGGGTAGTTCGCCAGGATATCGGCTTCGCTCCATCCGTCGGCCATCAAGCCGATCACGAACTCGACGGACAATCGCGTCCCGCGGATGACGGGCTTGCCAGCAAGCACATCGGGGGCGAGGTAAATGCGGGGATGCTCGGTCATGGTCGATGAGCCGCTCCGTTCTTTGGCGATGTCGCGTCTTCACGGCCGAGAATACTCGAATTCTTCGCGCGAGGCGATGCCACACTATCGCGATAGCCGGCGGCCAGAGACTGGCAACACTCAAGCGTGCGAAGTTCAGGTCTTGTCGTTCTTCCCGCGCCTCGTGCTCCGCCCTATCGCCTCCTTGCGGCGTTGCGCAGAAGATGATCGACGATGGGGCTCCTGTTTTGGCTTCTTCTGGGTGACTAGGCCGGTCTTCTCGAAAGGCGTCAGACGATCTGATAGGGCGCGAAACATACCTGGCAATACGTCGCTACCGGTCCGCAGCGCGGAGACGTAGTTGTTGAAATCGTCCGCGCTTTGCCGAAGTTGAAGTATTTCGCCTACAGCATGTTCCAAGTTCGCAGCCGAATAGCCGGGTATGCTTCCGTCAGCCATCGGCCACCCCACATGAAGGACGTCGAAAGGCGGAGAGGTGAGGCGAACGTCGCGGCCATTTATAGTTAGTGGCGCCCCATGAGCTATTGTGTTGCGGACCTGCGCGATTCTCCTCGCCGCCGCAGCGAATGCCCCCCATTTGACCGAAAGGTCTTTTTGCTGCTTGTTCTCCCTGGTCCATTGCTCCAAGGCGTTGCCGACCGCGGTGAGGCGCCCGCCAAAGCCGGTAATGCTGTAGTAGATTGCATATGCGATTTGGCTTTTTCCGCCATCGACAAGGCAATGCAAGAGAGCCGACATCGCAGTTTCTAGCTCGGTGAACTGCCTTTGAAACGCCAACATGGCGAGATTCAACCTTTCGCCCTCTGCATGCTGTTGGGCAAATCGCTCTGCCTGAGCCCTCCACTCTCGATCAGACAAAGGCCGCAACAAGTCAGGCGGAAGCGCTGGCCGCGCCTCGCGAAATGCGATCACCTCCGGATGACTGTCGGGCAATTCCTCGAACGTGAGGTCGTAGTCTTGCGTGCGTTTCTCGACCGGAACATCCATCATCACCGGACGGCCGCTCCACAGTCCGACGACTACGCCGTTGCGCCGCCCCACAAAAACGGTTTCATCCATGCACAGATCTCCCGAGCCGAAGCCTGAGAGCATACAGCCAGGCGACACGAAGCGCGGCGACGAAGTGCTGAACGCTTGTTGCGGGCGACGCTGAATCCGAACTGACGGTGGCGCTCGGCAATAAGCAGACTCTCCGGCTGCGCTGGGAGCGGCGCCTACTGTCAACCGCCCACTCGCCGTCGCATCATTCTGCCCAGCGGTGTCGTTGTCGTTGACCTCGGCCAACGCGGCGCGCTGATATCGTTCCCCAACAGGGGAGCTCGCATGCTCAGAATTCTCGCCATCCTCGCCGGCCTCGTCCTCGCGACACCCGCGCTCGCGCAGGACTATCCCAACCGCCCGATCCGCTGGGTCGTGCCGTTCCCGCCGGGCGGGCCGACCGACACGCTCTCGCGGATCCTCGCGGCCAAGCTGGGCGAGACGTGGACGGCGGGCATCGTGATCGACAACAAGGGCGGGGCGGCGGGTGCGATCGGCACCGACTTCGTCGCCAAGTCGCCGCCCGACGGCTACACCATCCAGCTCGGCACGCAGAGCACCAACGGCTCCAACAAGATCTTCTATCCCAACCTGCCGTACGATCCGATCACCGACTTCGAGCCGCTGACCCTGCTCGGCACGGCGTGCATGGCGCTGGTCGTGCCCAACTCGATCCCGGCCAACACGCCCCAGGAACTGGTGGCGTGGATCAAGAAGCAAGACGCGCCCGCGACCTACGCCGCGGTCACGGGATCGAGCCAGCACATCGCGGCCGAGCTGCTGGTGCGGCGCGCGGGGTTCAAGGGCGGGCTGGTGCCCTATCGCGGCAGCGCCCAGGCGCAGCCCGACCTGATCGCCGGCCGCGTCACCTACATGTTCGACAATCTGCCATCCGCGTTGCCACAAGCGCGCGCCGGCCGCGTCAAGGCGCTGGCGCAGACCTGCCGGACGCGCTCGTCCTCGGCGCCCGACCTGCCGACCATGGTCGAGGCGGGCTTTCCTGACTTCGTGGTCGACGGCTGGTACGGCATGTTCGCGCCGGCCAAGACACCCAAGGCCATCGTCGACAAATTGTCGGCCGACATCGTCAAGGCGCTGAAGGATCCCGACTCGCTGGAGAAATGGAAGACCTTGGGCTTCGATCCCATCGGCAGCACGCCGGAAGCGTTCGCCAAGATCCAGAAGGACGACCTCGCCTACTGGAAGACGTTGATCGAGTACACCGGGGTGAAGGTGGAGTAGGGCGCGGCACCTTCAGCGCCGCGTGCGATCCCGGGAGCCACGAGATCGATCCGCTGGTGTGGACGGAAAAGTGCTAGAGCACCGAGCGATTAGTCAGACACATCTGTCATCCCGAGCGCAGCGAGGGATCTAGGCTACTTTCCTAGATCCCTCGCTGCGCTCGGGATGACAGGGTAGTTCCGACTTTAGGCGCGCCGCTCTAGGCGTGGACATCGGCGCAAGCGGGGAGAGCACCATGGCGGGACCACTGGCGGGCATCCGGGTCATCGATCTGACGACGGTCATCTCCGGACCGGTCTGCACGATGTTGCTGGCCGATCAGGGCGCCGACGTCATCAAGATAGAACCGCCCGGTGGCGACATCGCGCGGCGCACGGCCGGCGACGGCGAGTTCACGGCCTTGTTCGTGTCGTCCAATCGCGGCAAGCGCTCGGTCGCGCTCGACCTGAAGCGACCGGAAGCGCTCGACGCGCTGCGCAAGCTGATCGCCACCGCCGACGTGCTGGTCCAGAATTTCCGGCCCGGCACCATGGAGCGGCTCGGGCTCGACGAGCCGGCCATGCGCAAGCTCAATCCCCGGCTCGTCTACCTGTCGATCTCGGGCGTCGGCGAGACCGGCCCCTACGTGAAGAAGCGCGTCTATGACCCGATCATCCAGTCCCTGTCGGGGCTCGCCGACGTGCAGACCGATCAGTCGACGGGCCGGCCGCAGATGATCCGCACCATCGTCGCCGACAAGACCACCGGCGTGTTCGGCGCCCAGGCGATTTGCGCCGCGCTCGTGGCGCGCGCACGCACCGGCGAAGGCCAGCATATCCGCCTGTCGATGCTCGACACGATGGTCGCCTTCATCTGGCCCGAGGCGATGACGCAGTACACCGTGGTCGGCAAGGAAGGCGCCGGCGTCAGCCCGACTGCGCGACCCGATCTCATCTTCAAGACGCTCGACGGCTATATCACCGTCGGCTCGGTGTCCGACGCGGAATGGCGCGGGCTGTGCGGCGTGCTGGGGCGCCCGGAGTGGATCGAGGATCCGCGCTTCAAGGCGCCGTCGGGGCGCTCGGCGAACGCGGCCGAACGGCTGCGACTGGTGGGCGAGATCCTGGCCACCGGTCACAGCCGGGACTGGCTCGACCGGCTCGACGCGGCCGACGTGCCGTGCGCGCCGGTGCTGCGGCGCGGCGAGGTCATGAACGACGCGCAGGTGATCAACAACGGCCTGATCGAGACCTTGGAGCAGCCGACCTTCGGCACCGTGCGCCAGCCGCGTCCGGCCGCGCGGTTCTCCGCGACGCCGGCCCGCATCGGCGGGCCCGCGCCGCGCATCGGCGAACATACCGACGCGATCCTCGCCGAAGCCGGCTATCTTCCCGAGGACATCGAAGCACTCAAGGCCTCGCGCGCGGCGCGCGCGGCGAAGCAGGCGGAGTGACGTGGTTGTCGTCGATACGGAGGATGGCGTTGCGCAGTCCTCCTTCTCCCCGCCTTCGCGGGGAGAAGGGAAGAATGCCAGATGCGATCGCCCTGGGCCCTGGAGAGAGAAAATGCCGGCTGGCAAGAGTGGCTTGATCCTGTGGGGTGTCGCGAGCGCGCGCACGATCCGTCCGCACTGGGCGATGCACGAGCTCGGCCTCGACTATGAGATCCGGCCGATCCGGACCCGCACGCCCGACATGGAGACGGCCGAATACACCGCGCTCAACGCCCGCCAGAAGATCCCGTTGCTCCAGGACGGCGACCTGACGATCACCGAAAGCGTGGCGATCGTCGCCTATCTTTCCGACGCCTATGGCCGCGAGGACAACCGGCTGGTGCCCGTCGACGCCCGCGAGCGCGCGACCTGCATGGAATGGTGCCTGTTCGCGGCGACCGAGCTCGACGCCACGTCGCTTTACATCCTGCGCCGGCACGACAGCCTCAAGCACATCTACGGCGAGGCGCCGAAAGCCAACGAGGCGGCGATCGCCTACTTCCACAAGCAGATGCGCAGCGTCGAACGCGCGCTTTCGGATGGTCGTCGCTATATCACCGGCGACCGCTTCAGCGCGGCCGACATCATCCTCGCGACCACGCTGACCTGGGCGGGACGTTACGGCGTGATCGTGTCGGACGCGGCGCTCGCCTATGAAGCGCGCGCCAACGCCCGACCAAGCTTCGCCACCGCCACCGCGAGCAACAACCCGCCGATCGTCGCCGCCTGACGCCGCCGGCGGACGCGACCACGCCCCTGGGCTTCGCGAATGGCAAGCGCGCAGCGATGGTATTGTGTGGACCGCGATGGGCCAGCCCGCGTGGCTCAACGTCGGTTCGTATTTGCCGTGTTGAATCGCGGGCCTTGTTCGGGCCTCATCTCTGCGACGACGGTCGCTCCGGGAGCTAACGCTGATGGCTGACAGCACGAACGCGCCGAATACAAGAACCGCCACAACGCCGAAGCGACCTGTCCTGCTCGCGCTGATCTTCGCCGCGGCCGGCCTGGGCTTGGCCGTCCTGGCCTGGTCCTTGATCGCGGGCAGTCGAGACCTCGCGGCCAAAGGCGTCCGCACAGAGGCCCAAGTGGTGGCTGTCGACGAGCACGGCCGGCGCGGCAGTTTCAGCTATACACCGACCTTCATGTTCAGAACCGCGGATGGCCGGCTGGTTCGGCACCGCTCGACCGAATCGACATCCTCCAAAGAGGAGCTTGGTGGCGGCCGCCGCGTCAGCGTGATCTACGATCCGGCCGACCCCTCCAAGGTCCGGCTCGCCTCGTCTGTCGCCGCTGGCCCAGGTGTGCTGCCCTGGATCTTCGCAGGGTTGGCCGTTGTGGCGTTCGGTCTGGCCGGTGTGGCCGCCTTCAGGCGCGGCGCCGCCACGCCATAGGCGCTGAAACACCTTCGACTGTTGGAGAAAGCCCTCGATGTCTTCGTGCCGCTCCCGCGCGATCGCATCGATGGATCGGCCTGCACGATCCGTCTCGGCGCCGCCGTGATAAAACCCGGATGACGAAACCCAACCGGCTCTAGTACCCGGAATCACAGATGGGTGATACGCCTCCACTGTCATCCCGAGCGCAGCGAGGGATCTAGGCCCTACTGCCTGGATCCCTCGCTGCGCTCGGGATGACAGATGCGTCCGATAAACCGCTCGATGCGCCAAACAGGAGTGAACCCATGTCGCAACCGGTGTGTGTCGTGACCGGCGTCGGTCCTGGAACGGGCAGCGCGCTGGCGCGTCGTTTCGCGGCCGGCGGCTATCGTGTCGCCATGCTGGCGCGCAACGCCGAGCGGCTCGCCGCGCTGGAGGCCGAGATCCCCAACGCCAAGGCCTTCCCGTGCGACGTCGCCGATCCCGCCCGCATCGACGCCGCGATCACCGACGTGGAAGCCACGCTCGGGACGCCCGAGGTGCTGATCCACAACGCCGTCAGGGGCGTGTTCGGCAACTTCCTCGACATCGATCCCGCGCACATGAACCGCGCGTTCCAGATCAACACCATGGGACTGCTTCACCTCGCGCGCCGGGTCGCCCCGGCGATGATCGCGGCCGGCAAGGGCGCCATCATCTGCACCGGCAACACCTCGGCGCTGCGCGGCCGGCCGCGCTACACCGGCTTCGCGCCGACCAAGGCGGCGCAGCGCATCCTCGCCGAAGCGATGGCGCGCGACCTCGGCCCCAAGGGCGTCCATGTCGCCTACATCGTGATCGACGCCGTGATCGACATCGCCTGGACGCGCGAGCGCTTCGCCGACAAGCCCGACGGCTTCTTCATCAAGCCGTCCGCGATCGCCGACGAAGCCTGGCATATCGCCCATCAGGACCGCTCGGCATGGTCGTTCAATGTCGAGCTGCGACCGCACGGCGAGGTCTGGTAAGGCGTCGGATCGCATATGACTCCCTCTCCCCGCTTGCGGGGAGAGGGTTGGGGTGAGGGGCTGAGGCAAGTGGCGCACGACCGCCCTGCGCAACCTGCGACTCCCCCTCACCCCGACCCTCTCCCCGCAGGCGGGGAGAGGGAGGAAAACGCCATCTACCAGCGCAGGACCTTCAGCGCGGCGGGGCGCGCGCGATAGCGGACGTCCCAGGCGCGCAGCAATGGCCGGTCGCCGAAGAGGTCCGCCTCGATGTAGCGCATGAACTGCAGCGACGATTGCAGCGTGCAGTCGGCGATGGATACCTCAGCGCCGAGCAGGAGAGGCCGTCCGTCGCCCAGCAGCCGCTCGAGATAGTCGAGGGGCGCCCGCAGCGCGGCGATCGCCGCCGCGGCCGCCTCGGGATTGGGTGGCCGGCCGAGCGGCGAGCGGGTGGCGTGGCCATAGGCGCCCATCGGGCCGCCGATGCGCAGGTCGACGATGCGCTCGACATCCAGCGCCCGCGCGCGCGCCTCCGGCGTGCCGGTGATGAGCGCGCCCTCGGGGAACCGCGCTTCGAGGTAGTGGATGATCGGCAGCGACTCCACGATATGGCTGCCGTCGTCCAGCTCCAGGGTCGGCACGGTGCCGAAGGGATTACGCGCGAGATGCGCCGGCTCCTTGTGCCGTCCCTTGACCGTGTTGACCACGATCTGCTCGATGCCCATGTCGAGGCCGTGCTCGGCGCGCTCGGCGATGTAGAGCATGACCTTCGTCGGATTGGGCGCTAGTGGCACCATGTACAGCTTCATCGTATGTCCTTCACCAGATCGACGATCTCTTCCAGGAGCGCGAAGCGCTTGGGGCCCTGCGGCGCGCTGTCGAGGCCGAGCTTGAGCGTATCGATGCCGGCGGCGGCGTAGCGGCGCAGCCGTTCCTTCACCATGTCGCGCGTGCCCAGCGCCTGGAACGCCGTGACCATCGCGTCGGGCACGCGGCGCTCGGCCTCCTCGCGCTTGCCCGCGAGCCACAGCGACTGGATGGCGCGGGCGTCCTCGTCGAAGCCCGCTCGGCGGAACGCCTCGTTGTAGAAATTGGTCGTGGCGGAGCCCATGCCGCCCATGTTGAAGGCGACGCCGGCCTTGCGCCGCGCCACCATCGCCTCGACATCGTCGCCGATCTCGACGCGCACGGAGACGCAGAGGTCGATGTCGGCCAAGGTGCGGCCCGCCGACGCCGCGCCCTCGCGGATGAAATCGAGATGCGCGCCGGCGTGGTCGGGCGAGAACGACGTGCCCAGCCAGCCATCCGCCGCCGCGCCGGTGTAGCGCAGCGCGGCGGGGCCGAGCGTCGCCAGGTAGATCGGGATGCGCACCGCATCGTGCGCCACGCGCAGCGCCTTGCCCTCGCTGTCCGGCAGCGGCAGCTTAAGGACCTTGCCGTCGTAGCGCACGCGTTCACCGGCGAAGATCAGGCGGCAGATCTCGACGGTCTCGCGCAGGCGCGTGAGCGGCATTTTGTAGGGCACGCCGTGCAGGCCTTCGACGACCTGCGGGCCGCTCGCGCCCAGCCCGAGGATGAACCGTCCGCCCGACAGGTCGTGCAAGGTCAGCGCCGTCATCGCCGCCATGGCGGGCGTGCGGGCGGTGACCTGCATGATGCCCGTGGCGAGGCGGATCCGCGTGGTCTTGTCGGCGAGGTAGGCGAGTGGCGTCGCGGCGTCGCTCCACCACGCCTCGGCGGAGAACGCCAGCGCCACGCCGAGCCGGTCGGCGTGCCGCACCCACTCGGTGGTGATCGCCAGGTTGTCGGGCCGCAGCGCGCCGATCTCGATGGCCAGCTTCATGGGCGCTGGTTCTATGGCGACGCGTCCCGCGCGTCCAGTCGTTCAAGATCTTCGGGCCGCGTCGCTCCAGCGACGCATCTTGAGCGCCGCTGGAGCGGCGCGGCCCGAAGACAAGACAAGCCGCGAGCCCCATGCGATAGCCCTGCCACGGGCGGGAAGAGGGGCTATGCTGCCCTTCAGCGACAATCGGTGTGAGGCGCATGGTGTACGACATCAAGATCGTCGGCGGCGAGATCGTCGACGGCAGCGGCAAGCCCCGCTTCAAGGGCGACCTCGGCATCACGGATGGCAAGGTGGTGGCGCTGGGCGCCGCGCCTGAGGCGGCGCGCGAGACCATCGACGCCTCGGGCATGATCGTGTCGCCGGGCTTCGTCGACATCCACACGCATTACGACGCGCAGGTGCTGTGGGATCCCATGCTCACGATCTCGCCGTGGCACGGCGTGACCTCGGTGGTGGTCGGCAATTGCGGCTTTGGCGTCGCGCCCACCAGGCCCGAGCATCGCGGGCTGATCCTGCGCACCCTGGAGCGCGTCGAGGGCATGAGCCTGGCGGCGCTCGAGGCCGGCATCGGTGCTGAGTGGCCGTTCGAGACGTTCCCGCAATACATGGACGCGCTCGAGCGACGGCCGCTCGGCATCAACGTCGCGGTGATGGTCGGCCACACGCCGGTGCGGCTGTCGGTGATGGGCGACGACTCGACGACGCGCGCCGCGAGCCCGACCGAGATCGCCGCGATGAAAACCATCGTCGCCGAGGCGATGGAGGCGGGCGCCGTCGGCTTCGCGACCTCGGTCTCCAAGGTCCATGTCGGCTATGCCGGCCGGCCGGTGCCGAGCCGGCTCGCCGAGTTCGGCGAGATGCTGGAACTCGCCGACGCCGTCGGCAAGTCGGGCCACGGCATCATTCACTACAATGTCGGCCGCGGTCCGCGCTGGGACGAGTACGAGCAGCTGCACGCCAGGAGCGGCCGGCCGATCATCTGGACGGCGCTGCTGGCGGGCTCGCTCGGGCCCAACTCGCACCGGCCGCAGCTCGCCCAGTCGCGCGCGCTGATCGAGCGCGGGCTGCCGATCTATCCGCAGGGCGCCTGCCGGCCGATCCAGATCGAGTTCGATTTCCGCTCGCCGGTGGTGTTCGACACCTTCGCCTCGTTCGAGCGCCTGCGCGCCGCGCCCGACGATGCGGCGCGCCAGGCGGTGTACACCGACACGGCCTTCCGCGCGCGCGTGAAGACGCAACTCGCCGGGCCCGGCCCCGACGATGCGTTCTTCATGGGCAAGCAGGCCGAAGGCGATTCGCGGCGCGCGATGTTCCGCAACCTGGTGATCTCCTCGATCGACGACACTGGCCTGATCGAACGCCGGCTGTTCGATGTCGCGCGTGAGCGCGGCGTCGATCCCGTCGACCTGATGTTCGACCTCGCCGGCCAGGATTTGCGCATCCGCATGCGCGCCAACGTGCTGAACTTCGAGGAAGCGGAGGTGCGCGAGATCATCCAGGACCCCAACGTGCTGATCGCGCTGGGCGACGGCGGCGCGCATATGAGCCAGCTCTGCGACGCCTGCTACGCCACGCATCTGCTCGGCCATTGGGTACGCGACGACAAGGCGCTCACGTTGGAACAGGCGATCTACCAGCTGACGCGACGTCCCGCCGACATCTTCGGCCTGACGGATCGCGGCCGGCTGGCGCTCGGCCTGCCGGCCGACATCGTGGTGTTCGACCCCGATACAGTCGGCGCCGGCAAGCTCGAACGCGTGCACGATCTGCCGGCGGGCGAGGACCGCCTGATCAGCCGGCCGCAGGGCGTCAAGGCGGTGATCGTCAACGGCGTGACCTTGCCCGAACCCGGCACGCCGCCCACGCGGCCATCGGGCAAGCTGCTGCGGCAACGGGCGTAGGCCGGCTGCGGTGGCTTGATCCGCCGCTCCCGATCGTCGTTGGGCCAGAAAGGAGCGATCGCATCGATCGCTCGGATTGACGCCGGAGAATCGACAGCTCATTCTGATCGCAATAGTTCTATTGATTTCGCCTTGGCTGTACCGCGACTTGCCGGTCGGCAGTTCAACCGCGGCGGGGGCGCCGGACGCACAAGGCATGGCGACCATCGACCACGTAGCGGCGGTCCACGACGTGACTCACGCGACGGAGGCGTCCCTATGGCAGAGGAACGCGTTTTGACCGCCGGCGAGCGGCAACTGTGCGAGAAGGTCTTCCGGAATTCGATCCCGACAAGCATGGTGCGGGTCATCAAGCGTCCGGTCGGACGCGGCGGATTCACGCCGTTTCACAACATCAGGATGAGCGAGGGAAGCTACCGGGCCGATTACATCGGTGAAAACCTGCTTAAGCCGCCGGATGCGAAGAAAGCGCACTTCTTCCTGCACGAACTCGCACACGTCTGGCAGTACTTCGTGGGCATGCCCAAGGTGACGATGTTCTTCAGGGGGCGCCGCGTCGCACGCAGGGTGTTGAAGGAAAAGAAGAATTCAATAGACCTGGACACGTATTACGGAGACGCCGCGCTGTACGACTACCTCATCGATCCGTCCCGCCCCGATCTGCTCGACTACAGTCTCGAGTTTCAGGCTGAAATCATAGCCGACTATTTCGCCTGGACGCTCTGGTCCTTGACGCCAGAGTTCAAATGGACCGATTGGCCCAAGCCCACGGTCGGCCGGCTCCTCGACGTGCTGTCCGAGTTCAGCCGGGATCCCTCATATCCGCGCTACGAGACCCGCGGCAATACGCGGCGCGCGAACCGGCGGCACTAGACCATGCGCGCCGGCGAGAACCGGAGCGGCCCGTGGCGCGGCTCGAGGTCAGGAGAAAACGACGCGCGTTTTCTGTCGTGTTGTCAGGGTGGGATGCGAGCGATTGGCGCTGACCTGAGGAGCTCTTGCGGAAGCCCGGGGTTGAGTCGCCGGATATGGATGCAACGACATCGCGCTACGGTGGCCAACGAGCGTGGCCGGGGTTTCTCCGCAGGGGCTTGAATTCGCAGGCCAAGCGAGAGAAATCCTTGGCGCATGCTCTGAACCGACGGTGTAAGTTTAAAGTCGTAATGCTACTACGCGCGAGGAGTGCAGAGCATGGCCTCCGTCATCGACATGATCAATCTGCTGGATGCGAACAAGTCGGCCCTACCGCGCTACGCCGCCGGCACACCGGGACCGCTGCGGCCGATCTATACGGTGGAGTTCCGTCACCTCGTGAACAATCCGGGGCAGGTCCCGAAGTCGATCGCCAAGCTGATCAGCGCCATCGACAAGTCGGGCGGCCCGTACGACATGGCCAAGAAGAAGACCAGCCGCGGCGACGAGACAATGGGGGCGATGCGGCAGATTCATTCCAATCGGGACCCGACCTGGCTGCCGATCCAGACCAAGAATCCGCTGTCCCACATGGAGAAGTCGCAGATCTCCGGACGGATGCGCGGCTACGATGACTACGTGACCCGATTCAAGAAGCAGACCAACGACAACGGCGGCGGCAACACGGCGACCGGATACGTCGAATTCACCGCGAGCGAACAGGGCACGTTCGACCCCCAGCCTGACCGCCCCGCCCGCATCGTGTTCGACTACGTCAATTCCTACACCTACTTCTCGCCGCTGCACTATCACTCGTGGATCATCAACGGCAACGCCATCACGCTGGTCTCGGGCAACTCCGAGGCGATGACTGCCAACCTGCCGAACGCGTTCTACCTGATCACCGAGATCACCACGGTCTATTGAGGGCCGACGCGTCGCCCCCGCTCGGCGGCGATCAGGCCGGCGGCTGGATGAAAACCGCGGCGGCGTTGCCGTGATGCGACCAGCGCCGGTCGGTGATCACAGTGCTATTCACCACCGCGTCCTCGACATCGGTGAAGCGCGCCGCTTCGACCAGCCCGATGACGACGACGGCGACGACGTCGCGCTGAGCGTCCGCGGTCTTGTTGACGAAAGTGGCCGAGGCCATCGCGGTCAGCGCTTCGTTGAGATTGTGCAACGTGACTGTGGTGTTCTGGTCCTGCGGCCGGCCGAGGCCATCGCGCCCACCGCTGCTGTTGTAGCTGCCGAGGAAGCTCAGCGTCTGGGCGTTGATGATCCCGCCATGCCGGCCGGCAGGGTTGGCCTCGTTGTAGAACTTGTAGCAGCCGGCGCTGTTGCGGAACGCCTGCATATAGAGATTGGCGGTGTCGTGGTAGAGGCTCAGCCCAGGCTCGGCCTTGACCTTGTACCACTGGTGGCCGGCACCTTTGAGGGTGCGTCTGCCGGCGCCGACGGCGGTGTTGGTCAGCTCACCGCGGAACATGCGCACCTCGCGCCGATAAGCGGCTGGATCCATGGAAGCCATTGCCCGCCTCCCCTGATTGGCCGATCAAGACGGACTCCATTTTACTACAGTGGTGGAACCGTCGCTTACAATTGCACGTGATCCGCGGCTCTCTAATGCACATGCGGACGCGGTCCCCGAAAGGCACCCTCGAAGGCGCGCCCGAGTCGCGAGAAACAATGCAAATAACGCAAGCCTGACGCCGAGTGCGCCGACTGCTCGGTCGCCCGCGTCGCGGTGTCGGTCGTTGGCCGGATGCGCTATCCTTCGCGGCACGAAGGGGAGTTACTATGGCCGTTCAAGCGATCGATCCCGTGGCCGACCTGATCGGCGAAGCCAGGCGCGTGCTGCCGGGCGGCAGTTTCGGCAACATGCCGGCCGAGGTGGTGTTGCGGTCGGGCAAGGGCGGCCGCATCTGGGACGAGTCCGGCAAGGAGTATGTCGACTTCCTGCTCGGCTCCGGTCCGATGTTCATCGGTCACGCCCATCCCGAGGTGACGGCGGCGGTTCAGAACCAGCTGCCGCACGGCTCGACCTTCTTCGGCAACAACCGCCACGGCATCGCGCTCGCGACGGCGATCACCGAGGCGGTGCCGTGCGCCGAGCAGGTGCGCTTCGTCTGCTCCGGAACCGAGGCCGATCTGTATGCGATGCGGGCCGCGCGCGCCTTTCGCCGGCGCGACAAGATCCTGAAGTTCGAGGGCGGCTATCACGGCATGAGCGACTACGCGCTGATGTCGCTGGCGCCCAAGAACCCCGGCAACTTCCCGCGGCCGATACCGGATTCGGCCGGCATCCCCAAGAGCGTCCAGGACGAGATGCTGATCGCGGCCTTCAACGATCTCGACATGGTCGAGGGCCTGATCAGGGAGCACAAGGACGAGCTCGCGGGCGTGATCGTCGAGCCGTTCCAACGTCTGCTGCCGCCGCAGCCCGGCTTCCTGCAGGGCCTGCGGCGGATCACGCGGGAGCATGGCATCCCGCTGATCTTCGACGAGGTCGTGACCGGATTCCGGTTCGCCTATGGCGGGGCGCAGGAATACTACGGCGTGACGCCGGACCTCTGCACCCTCGGCAAGATCGTCGGCGGCGGCTATGCGCTGGCCGCGATCGCCGGCCGCGCCGACATCATGGCGCATTTCGACCGCCTCGCCGTGGCCGACGAGGACTTCCTGTTCCAGGTCGGCACGCTCTCGGGCAATCCCGTCGCCGCGATCGCGGGCCTCGCGACGCTCGAGGTGCTCAAGCGGCCCGGCGCCTACGAGCGGGTGTTTGCGACCGGCCGCACGCTGATGGCCGCGCTCGACGGCATCCTCGAGCAAGCCGGCATCAAGGCGCGGGTGATCGGCGAGCCGCCGCTGTTCGACGTGCTGTTCACCGACCATCAGGTGAAGGACTATCGCGACACGCTCAAGGGCGACAAGGCGATCGCGACACGCTTCAACAAGCTGCTGCGCGAGCGCGGCATCATGAAGGGCGAGAGCAAGTATTACGTAAGCCTTGCCCATACCCAGGCGGACATCGATCACACGATCGGCGCCTGGACCGACGCCGTCGCCGAGCTGAAGACGGGGGCAGGGGCGTGAAGCGACAGCGCTAGTCGGACGCCTCAGTCTTCCTGGGACCGCCGGCGTCCCGCCGGCTCAAGAAGATGCCGGCGGGACGCCGGCGGTCCCAAAGAAGTCGATCCTCTACAGCAGATCCTTCACCGCCTCGCGATAGCGCGTCACCGCGGCGAGATGATCGTCGTAGGACCTGCCCTTGATGCGCTCATGGATCGCGCTGGTGAAGGTGGTGTGCGCCAGCACGTGGCTGACGCCCGCCTTCTTCCAGAACGCGATCTCGCGGCGCCAGTCGTCGGGCGTGCCCTTGCCGGGCGAGACCCAGACCTCGAGGCCGACATCCTCAGGCTTGCGGCCAGCTTCTTTGATCATGCCCCGTAGCCGCTCGAAGATCTTCAGCACCTCGTTGCCCGGCGGCCAGCGGTTGGGCATGAAGCCGTCGCCGTACTTCGCCACGCGCTGCAAGGTCTGCTCGACATGCCCGCCGAACCACACCGGCACCTTGCCGGATTTCGGCCGGGGATTGATGCCGCCGTCCACCAGCTCGTGATACTTGCCCTTGAAGGTGATGCCGTCCTTGGCCCACAGCGCCTGCATGAAGCGGACCTGCTCGGCCGAGCGCACGCCGCGCGTATGAAAATCCATGCCCAGCCCCTGGAACTCGATCTCGTTCCAGCCGACGCCGACGCCCAGCCGGAAGCGGCCCTCGCACAGCGCGTCGAGCGACGCCGCCTGCTTGGCGACCAGCGCCGCCTGACGCTGCGCCAGGATGAGCACGCCGGCGGCGAAGCCGATCTTCCTGGTCACGCCGGCGAGGAAGCCGAACAGCACGAAGGGGTCGTGATAGGCCGTGGCGTTCGACCCGCGCTGACCGGGCTGCACCTTCGCCGGATCGATGCCGATCACGTGGTCGGGCGCCACCAGATAGTCGAAACCTAGCCCCTCGTTCGCCTGCGCATAGTCGCGCATCACCTGGGGACCGGCGCCGATATCGCCGACCGGAATGGAAGCGCCGAGCTGCATGGTCATCGATCTACTCCGCTTTGGGAGCGCCGGCGTCCCGCCGGCATCTTGAAGAAGATCAACCACAGAGACACCGAGACACAGAGGAAAACGATGAGAGGGCACTACGCGCGCGAAGCGCGCAGCCTTGATCTTCTCGTCCTTGTCTTCCTCTGTGTCTCGGTGCCTCTGTGGTTGGCCTCATGATGCCGGCGGGACGCCGACGCTCCCAGGAAGATAGCTGAGTTCCTTTTGACGTTCGATGCTTTAGGCTCGCGATCCGTCGACCAGCGTCAGGACCGACCCATGCCCGCATCGTACGCGACACACCGCCGTCAGCTTGAATTGATCCTGCGCGCCTGGGGCATGGCGGAGCCCACCGCCGCCGAGACCGCCGAGATCATGAGCTGGGCCGACCTGCACGGCATCGACACGCACGGCATCTCGATGGTGCCGCCCTACGACGAGCGGCGCCGCGCCGGCAAGATCGACATGAGCGTGGTGCCCACGGTGTCCCAGCACACGCCGGTGTCGGCGCTGGTCGACGGTGGCGGCGGGCTCGGCCATCCGGCGGCGCGGTTGGCCATGGCGACGGCAATCGAGAAGGCCAAGGCGATCGGCGTCGGCATCGTGCCGGTGCGCAACTCCGCGCATTTCGGCGCCTGCGGCTTCTACGCGCTGATGGCGGTCGAGGCCGGCCTGATCGGCATGGTCACGACATCGGCGAGCGGCATCCAGGTCGCGCCGACGCATGGCGCGCAGGCGCGGCTCGGCACCGACCCCATCGCCTTCGGCGCGCCCGGCAAGCCCGGCGAGCCCTTCCTGCTCGATATGGCGACGACGACCGTGGCCGCCGGCAAGATCCGCAACAAGGCGAACGAGAATCTGCCGACGCCGCCCGGCTGGCTGGTCACCGCCGACGGCAAGCCCAGCACCGATCCGCGCGAAGTGAGCAAGGGCGGCTTCATGACGCCGCTCGGCGGCACCCCTGATGGCAGCAGCCACAAAGGCTATGGTCTCGCCGCCATGGTGAACATCCTGTCCTCGGCGCTGTCGGGCGCCACGATGGTGACCGACCCGCTGCACACGAAGAAGAATGGCACGATGGACATCGGCCATTTCATGCTGGCGATGGATCCGGGCCTGTTCCGCGACGCCCAGGATTTCCGCGCCGATGTCGCCTCGTTCTGCGACACGCTGCGCGCCACGAAGCCGGTCGATCCGGCCAAGCCCGTCCAGGTCGCGGGCGATCCCGAGCGGCGCACGGCGGCGCTGCGCCGCGAGACTGGTATCCCGGTCGGACCGGGACTGCTGGCGAAGGTCCGCGACGTCGCGCGCCACTCCAACGCCGAGTGGATCATGGATGGCTGAAGCGAACATCTGATGCGGGCTGGTTCAACGCGGATACTCCTCGAACTGCGGAAGATCGTCAGTGATCGTGAACCACGCCGCTTTCGATCCGACGAAGATGTGATTCTGCGGCCGGATTGTCGGCGTATCGACAAGCGATCCTAGCGCGACATGCACATAGGCGCCGTCGCGAACCCGCGAATAGAGGTAGGAGCCGCATGAGGCGCACCTGGCGTCATGCCCATCGGCTTCTCCAACGATGAGAAGGTTGTCGCCGCCCGATACGAGGGAGAACTTGTCTCTCGTGATTCCGGCGAAGGCCTTGAAGGCCGAGCCGGTGGACTTGCGGCACACCGAGCAGTGGCACATCGAGGCGTATTCGAATTCGTCACGCACCGCGTAGCTGACCTTGCCGCAAGCGCATCTGCCCGTCAGCAGACGCGTCTCGCTTCTGTTGTCTGACGTCATGTCTTGATGCCCTCGTGTTCCGGCAACTTCATGACCAGTCGCGCCGGGCGCGGCCGTAGCCTTGGCCACGGTCTCAGCGTATGACTGAGACGTCGCTTTGGATATTGCCACGATGAAGGACCTGCTCACCACCGACTTCAAGCCCGCGCCCTATTGGTGGGACGCCGCGCCGCTGACCGCGAATCCCGGCGGCGCGCTAGCGCCGTCCTACGACGTGGCCGTCGTGGGCTCGGGCTACACCGGCTTGCGCGCCGCGCTGACCCTGGCGCGGGCGGGACGCGGCGTGGCGGTGTTCGATAAGGAGAAGCCGGGCTATGGCGCCTCGCGCCGCAACGCCGGGTTTCTCGGCCGCACCTTGAAGCATGCCTACATCGACCTGAAAGCCGCCAAGGGCGCCGCCTATGCGCTCGCCATCTATCGCGACCTGTCGCTGGCCTACGAGAGCACGCTGGCGTTCATCGAAGCGGAGGGTATCGACTGCCACGCCGTGCGCTGCGGCCGTCTGATCGGGGCGACCTCGGCCGCGCACTATGCCGCGCTGGAGCGCGAGCTGGAGGACATGCGGGCCGATCTCGGGCTGCCCTACGCCATGCTGCCGCGCGCGCGGCTGCGCGAGGAGATGGCGAGCGATCTCTACGACGGCGGCGCCGTCATTCCCGATCTCGGATCGCTGCATCCCGGTCTCTATCACCGGGGCCTGATGAGCCGCGCGCTGGAGGCCGGCGTGTCGATCTTCGGCGCGTGCGAAGTCAGCGCGGTCGCGCGGGGCGGGCAGGGCGACGGCTTCCACGTCACGACCGCCGCCGGACAGACGCGCGCGCGCGACGTGGTGGTCGCCACCAACGGCTACACGCCCAAGAGCCTCGGCTGGCACGCGCGGCGCGTCATTCCCTTCACCGGCTACATGGCGGCGACCGAGCCACTGCCGCCGGATCTGCTGGCAAAGCAACTACCGAACCGGCGCACGGTGATCGATTCCAATCTCGACATCGATTTCTTCCGGCCCGCGCCCGACTCGCCGCGCCTGCTGTTCGGCGGCGCCACCGCCAATGGTCTGGAGGACCCCGTGGCGATCGCCGCGCTGCTGCACGGCCGTCTGCGGCGCGCGCTGCCGGATCTCGCCGACGTCAAGCTGAGCCACGTCTGGACCGGCCAATGCGCCGGCACCTTCGACATGATGCCGCATATCGGCCGCCACGACGGCGCCTGGTACGGCATGGGCTACAACTATGCCGGCGTGCCCATGGGCTCGTTCTTCGGCCTGAAGATCGCGCAGAAGATCCTCGGCCTGCCCGAGGGCGCCACAGCCTTCGAGACCGCCGCTTTTCCCACCCTGCCACTCTATCGCGGCGATCCGTGGTTCCTGCCGCTGGCGATGCGCTACTTCGCCTGGAAGGACGCCCGGCTGGCGCGCAGTCGTCCGGGCGCGGCATTCGAGCCGTTCGGGCCGCGTCGCTCCAGCGACGCATCATGAGCGCCGCTGGAGCGGCGCGGCCCGAAGACAGCTTGAAGGACGCTCATTTGTGCGCCGCCCGCATCGCCGGCAGGACGTCGCGGGCGATGCGCTCGTACACCGGCTTCTGCTCCGCGGCGATCGGGTAGTAGAGCGCGATCTCCGTGATGCCGAGCGCGATGACTTGCTCGACCATGCGCGTGAAGGACGCCTCGGAGTCGTAGTAGTTGACCCGACCGCCGCTCTGGCGCGCCGCGGCGTCGAACATGAGATAGGAGCGTCGCAGCGTCGCCGGATCGCGGCCGATCGCGGCGCACTTCGCGTCGAGGGTGGCCACGCGGCTGCGCGTCTCCGCGAGCTGCTCTTCGAAGGTCTTGGCGAAGCTGATGCTGTTCCAGATATCGGCGTAGCGCGCGGTGTGGCCCAGCATCAGCGGCCCCATCCCGGCGATCAGGATCGGCGGGCGCGGCGACTGCACCGGGCGCGGCCCGAGGGCGGCGCCATCGACCTGGTAGTAGCGCCCCTTGAATGTCGTTTCCTCCTGCGACAGCACCCGGCCGACGATCTCGACATACTCGCCGAAGCGCGCGACGCGCTCCTTCGCGCTCCAGTTCTCGACGCCCATCATCCGGCACGAGGGGTCGAACTCCAGGCCGGTGCCCAGGCCGACATCGAGCCGGCCGCCGGAGATATGATCGGCGGTCAGCGCCTGATGCGCGAACTGCGCCGGATTGCGCAGCGGGATCTGCGCGACCAGGGTCGTCAAGCGGATACGCGTGGTCGCCTGGGCGATGGCGGCGACCTGCGTCCACAGCTCGAACCACGGTCCCTTGGTGCCGGTCCAATCGACGAGATGGTCGGCGAGACCAATGCCGTCGAAACCCAGCGCCTCGACCTCGCGGCAGCGCCGCAGGAATTCGGGCCATGGCACGTTGGGCAGCACGAGCACGGAAAACTTGAGTGGGGTGGTCACGCGTTTTTCCTTTTGCTGACGACGTCATTCCACCAGATTCCAGGGATCGTGTCCCGAGGCAGATCAGGATAGAGGTCCAGACGGCCATGCCGGTCATCGACGTGCAGGTGGAGCCCTTCGATCTCAATCATTCGGGACGGCCGCGGTTCAGCCCGTCGCACGGATTCGACTCGGCCACGGGCGAGGAGATGGTCGCGCCGACGATCGCCTGGGTACCGCCTGTCGGCGCCGCCCCTCGCCGAGCACTGCGCCATGGTCGACGGCGCGCGTGCGTCGATGCGCGCAAACTCGCCGCGGATGGCTTCGATGTCGAGGCTGGCGCGGACTGGAGCGGATCGCGGCATTACGAGTGGAAGCCGATGGCGTCGGCGAGGTATGTTCGGCGTCTGGAGGATCGGGCGGATAGATTCACCCCAGAGCGACGAGGTGCGCAATGGCCTATGACCGCGGCGAGCTGCGCTACAAGACCGACAACACGGGGGGCGTCTGCGCGGCTTGGACCGTGATGTGGGTGAACAACCTCCTGACCAATCCGATCAGCCTGTACTGGACCAAAGCGACGCTGCCGGCCACTTTCAGCCGGAACGTCGCCACCGATCGCCAGGGAATCTATGAGAACATGCTTAGTATATCGTCCGAGTATGCGGAAGATACGATGGTGAAGTCTATCAATGCGAAACTGAAGCTCAGGAAAACGAAAGCAGACGGTGCTCTGCACTTGGAGATCGACCCCGCGGAGGATCTCCGGCTCGAGTTGTTCGAACGGTTTGATGTATTTGCCGAGAGCATGGGAGGATTGACGGGACCGATCTACGCCTCGCTCTTGGTAAGCATGACCGATCGGAACGCCGCGCACGCGCTGGGATTCTATCTTCATCCGATCAGTCGGTCGTTCTACGTCTTTGACCCGAACAAGGGTTTAGTCCGCTACGATGGGATTGAAGGTTTCAGGAACGATTTCATCGCCCTTTTCACGGAGGGCGGGATGTACCACGAGTATCTCAACGGGTTCATGACGTTGAGGCGCGTCGCGCTCATCTAACCCGATAGCGGCCGACGCACGGCGCCGGTCCGTGGGGCCAGTCCGGCACCGGGCAGAGTCCTGGCCTCGTACCCCGCAGCAGAAACCATAACAGCTCGCTACCACCATGCCGATCATCGACGTGCAGGTTCATCCCTTCGATCGCAATCATCCGGGCCGGCCGTGGTTCAGCCCATCGCACGGGCTCGACTCGGCCACGGGTGAGGAGATGGTCGCGGCGATGAGCAGCGTCGGCGTGGACGGCGCGGTCATGGTCTCGTCGTACAACGCCTATCGCTACGATCCCAGCTACGCG
This sequence comes from uncultured Rhizobiaceae bacterium, assembly GCA_964437145.1. Lineage (GTDB taxonomy): Bacteria > Pseudomonadota > Alphaproteobacteria > Reyranellales > Reyranellaceae > JAFAZJ01. The sequence continues at coordinate 23,914 of CAYTFW010000021.1, read as the reverse complement.
CTCGAGGTCTACAACGCCTATCCCGACAAGTTCCGCGTCGTCACGCCGGTCGATGCGACCGATCCGGCGATCGACGACGTGGTGGCGAAGTGGGCGGTGACGCCGGGCGCGCGCGGCATCCGCGTCCGCATGGGCAAGGACCTGCCCATGGACGCCGATCATCCTGGCCTGAAGCGCGCTTTCGCCGCCGCCGCGCGGCACGGCCTGCCGGTCAATCTGCTGTGCTGGGGCATGATCGACAAAGGCCTGCCGCACATCAGGCAGCATCCGGACACGGTCATCGTCATCGACCATCTCGGCCTGCTGCAGCCGTTTCACCCGCCGGTGCCCGCCGATGTCTGGGCCGCGCTGCCGCAGCTCCTCGATCTCGCGCGGTATCCAAACGTGCGGGTGAAAGTCAGCGGCGCCTGCACCATGTCGCACCGACCATTCCCCTACGACGACATCTGGGAGCCGGTGCTGCGGGTCATCGACGCCTTCGGGCTGGAGCGCTGCATGTGGGGCACCGACTGGACGCGCACGATCGGCATGCTGACCTACGAGCAGGGTGTCGCGCCGTTCCGCGAGACCAAGCGTTTGTCGGAGAGTGACAAGGCGGCGCTGATGGGCGGGACGGTGCGGGAGGTTTACAAGTGGTGACGGCTTTACCTTCCCCCTCCGGGGGAAGGTAGTAGGGTCGTGATGCGTAACGGGGAGCAGCAAGGATGAATCGTCTGAAGGGCAAGGTCGCGGCGGTGACGGGTGGCGCGTCGGGAATTGGTGAGGCGACGGTCCGGCGTTTCGTCGCCGAGGGCGCGAGCGTGGCGTTCTGCGATCGCGATGGCGAGCGCGGCCGCGCCGTTGCCACCGAGCTCGAGGCCGCGGGCGCCAAGATCGTCTTCACGCAGGCCGATGTCGGCACCGAAACCGCGTGCCTCGCCTTCGTCAACGGCGCGGCCGAGCGCTTCGGGCGCCTCGACATCCTCGTCAACAACGCCGGCATCCGCAAGTACGAGACGGTCGACGTGGCCAGCGCCGCGAGCTGGAACGAGATCCTCAGCGTCAACCTGATGAGCTATGTCTTCTGCGCCAAGGCCGCCGTGCCGCTGATGCGCCGCGACGGCGGCGGCGCGATCGTCAACGTCGCCTCCGTGCGATCCGTCGTCGCCGGCGGCGGCAATCTGCAATACGACACGACCAAGGCCGCGATCGCGGGGCTGACGCGCGCGCTCGCCGCCGACCACTCGCCGCAGGGCATTCGCGTCAACGCCGTCGGCCCCGGCCCGATCTTCACGCCGTTCCATGCGCGGCGCATCGCGGCGGCCGGCGAGAGCGTCGAGCAGTACAATGCCCGGGCCGCGCGCGTCACCATGCTGAAGCGGCCGGGCCGCGCCGAGGAAGTCGCCGCCGCGATCCTGTTCCTCGCCTCCGACGACGCCTCCTACGTCACCGGCGCCCTGCTGTTCGTCGACGGCGGCATGACGGCGCTGTGAGCGCGCCTACTGCGCCGTCACGCCGCCATCTTGGTGAAGTGTGCGATGCCGCCTTTGGCGGTCAATAGGCCTCGGCTCAAGGCCGACGGCCACCCTGACTTTTGCGCCGCAAATGGGGCCATGCCCTTTGTAGGATCGCGACGAGGACCACCATTTCGAGCCAAGCCAAAGGAAGCGCGATCAACGGTATGCGCGCGACTGTCAGGTTCATGTTGTAGGCCGCGAGCCAAAAGATGCAGAAGATCGTCAGCCAGAGCAGCGTGCCAGCAGCGATCGCATTGCGAACGCCGCCGCCGAATTTTTCGTGAAACAGCCATGCGATGACGCTCACGACCGCGAACAGCAGAGTGTCCCAAAGTCCCCAAATCATGAACACCGCGACATTCATCGGCGCGACGTCTCGAACGGCCGACATGGCATCGCGAGTCATCGGCATCACGAAGGCGAAGTACCGGAAAACCTCCGATGCGTTTAGCCACAGGAATGCGATCGCCAAGATCAGCAGGAAGGTACGTCGAGCTTGGAAGTCATTCGACACAGGGGCGCTCACGGCTCACTCCTGACTGCCAAGGTTGGCGACCATGCTTCTGGCGGCAAGACGCAGCGGACGAGCATCGCTCACCACGCGCGAATACGACCACAGGCCATTGCTGAAGATGGTGAGCAGGGTGGCCGTGGCCTCGATCGCTTGCCTTGACGACCGATGCCGTTCGGCGATCCCATCACCGCGAAGCGCGTTGCGAAACCCGGAGCGCAGGCGCTCGTTGTGTTTCGCGACCTGCCTCGCGACCACGGGCGCGTGCGGCGCGAGCTCGGTCATCGTGTTCGCGAACAGGCAACCCGGTCCGGGAAGCCCCGACTGCTCGCCACCGGCGATCTGGCGTTCCCAGTATCCGGAGATTTGCTGGAGGCCCGCGCCAGGCGCTTCCACTTGCGCGAATGCCGGGGTCACGACCGTATCGACGTAGAGGCCCATAACGGCATCGAACAGCCGCTCTTTGCTGCCGAAGTCCGCATAGATCGCGTGGCGGCTGGTTGCCGTTGCGCGCACAAGGTCGTCCATCGACGAGTTCGCGAAGCCGTGGAACCAGAAGTGCGTCAACGCGCGTTCTAGCGTGGCTTGGCGAGTCGTGGACTTCGGTCGAGGCATAGCGCCTCGTATCAGAATGATCGTTCTTGATCAATAGCGACGATACGACGGCGGCTCGGGGTCGAATTCGGACGAACGGCAGAACGCGACCGGTGTCTGGATCGATCCGCAGGCGGAGGTGGAGGGCGCGCCTACTGCGCCGTCATGCCGCCATCGATCACCAGTTCGGAGCCGGTGATCCACGATGACTCGTCGGACGCCAGGAACAGCGCGCCGTTGGCGATGTCCTTTGTGGTGCCGAGCGTCAAGTCCTGCCCGACGAGATCGAAGTGTCGAGGTTCATTCTGAACGACTGCCCCGTCGAGCGCGGCGTCCGTTGACTTGGATCAAGGCGCTCTGTCGTCGTCCGCGCAGCATCAAGCGCCTTCGGTCCGGTCTAGTCGCATCTGCGCCAGGGATGGGCAGCCGACGCCGATCCGTCCAACGATTAGGCGCACTGTCAGCTGATGAATGTCGTGACCCGCCATACGACCGCGCTTGGCTTCGTGTCGTGGCTCGCGCCCTTCGCGGTGTCATTTCTCTTCGTCGATCGCTCGGGGCAGTTCCTGATACCGCAACCGCTTCTCAAGTCCCTCATGGTCGTCGTGTTCGGCGGCCTCGGCACCGCGCCTCTCGTTGTCGCCTTCCGGCGTGTCGCGCCGTCGAGCCAATCGGGTCTCGCGCTCGGCGGCTATTGGCTCGTCATCAACCTCGCCCTTGACCTCCTGGTGCTTGTGCCGCTCGTGGGCATGTCCGTTGTGACGTATCTCTATGACATCGGCCTACGGTATCTCCTGATCCCTATCGTCGGCGCAGGAATCGGCATGGTCGCGGATCGCGCGCGTCGCGAAGCGTCATCCTCCGGCCGATGATGAGAGATCTGGTTCGTGACCTTTCGGGTGGAGACCGGCGATCGATCGGCAACGCCAACGCGGTGGTGCGCGACGTTCTGCGTGATCCCGAGCTCTTCGCCGCGGTCGTCGAGGGTCTGTCGAACAACGATGCCCTCGTGCGCATGCGCTGCGCGGATGTCGTGGAGAAGGTATCCCGCGCGCATCCCGAGTGGCTGCGGCCCTACAAGAAGAGACTGCTCGGCATCGCCGCCAGCGCATGCGAGCAGGAATTGCGCTGGCATCTCGCCCAACTCATGCCTCGGCTCGATCTCGACAAGACAGAGCGCCGCCGGATGGAGGCGATATTGTTGACCTACCTGAGCGATAAAAGCCGGATCGTCAGGACGTTCGCCATGCAAGCGCTGGCCGACCTTGCGATCGGCGATCCCGCTTTGCTGCGGCGGGTGTCGCCGCTGATCGACAGACTGAGCCGAACGGGAAGTCCGGCCGTGCGCGCTCGCGCACGCAAGCTGATTGGCGCCATCAAGCCTTCGTAGCGCGCTACTGCGCCGCCACGCCGCCATCGATCACCAGCGCCGAACCGGTGATCCACGACGCCTCGTCTGACGCCAGGAACAGCACGCCCTGCGCGGCGTCCTCCGCGGTGCCGAGCCGGCCCGGTTGCCATCCTTTCGGCATGACAGGTCGTGTCATTGCGCCTAGAGTGCCGCCGAATTCACCCCCGGTGACCAAATGAAGCTGCCGGCATGCGCGGCGCCGCGTCGGGCGCTCGTGTTGAGCGCGATGGCGAGCCTGCTCACGTCGGGGCAAGCGCACGCCCAAAAACGTCGGCGCATTGGCGCGCTGGCCATTCTGCCTCCTGACTCACCCATCGGCGCGCCACTATGGGCTGTATTCTTCGACACGTTGCGCACGCTTGGCTGGAGCGAGGGAAATAATCTGGAATTCATCGTACGCGCGACAGGCGGGGACGTGCGCAAGGTGCCCGGACTTGCGAATGAACTACTGAATGCCGGGGTCGAGCTGGTGATCGCGGCCGACACGCTGTTTGCTCAGGAACTTCACCGGCGCACCAAGACGGTGCCGATCATCGTCACGGGAAGCGCCGATCCAGTCGCGGCCGGGCTGGTTTCATCGCTGGCACGGCCAGGCGGCAATGTCACGGGCCTGTCCAGCAACATTAACGAATTGGCGGGCAAGTATATGGAATTCGCACGCGAGATCGTGCCGGGCCTTCGCCGCTTTGCCGTCATGTTCAATCCGGAGCTACCCCTGTCTGTGCGGGGTTTCCAGAGGTTCTCGACCGTGGCGCAAACGGTCGGCGTTGAGGTGATCCCTGCGCCGGTTGCGACTTCGGAACAATTGGAGCCTGCATTGGCAGCTCTTGCCCGGGAGCGACCTCAAGCTATGGACGTGCATCCGGCGCAACCGATGCCCTTGCATAGCGCTCGAATCGCCGAGTTCGCCATGACGCATGGCATCGCGACCATGGGGCCGACCGGCCGCTCGGTGCGAGATGGCCACCTGATGAACTACGGTCCGGATCAGCAAGAAGCGCTCCGCCGCACGGCGTATTTCGTAGATCGCATCTTGCGCGGAGCTGCGCCAAGTGATCTTCCAGTTGAGCTGATAACGTTCCGTCTGACGATCAATCTCAAGACCGCTCGCGCGCTCGGCATCAGGGTCCCGTCGTCGATCCTTGCCCGCGCCGACGAGGTGATTGAGTGAGGCGGTTCCATCATGTCAGCTTTGGGTCGGGCTAAGACGAACCGCTCGACGTGTCATGTCTGGAATCAGTCAGGAAGCAGAAGTGGAGAGCACGCCATGTTGGGTTTTGACCCTGGCTTCCTGATCTGAAGATTCCAACTGGGACCGATGCTGGGCACCTGGTGGATTGCGCGCCTACTGCGCCGTCATGCCGCCATCGATCACCAGCTCCGAGCCAGTGACCCACGACGACTCGTCGGACGCCAGGAACAGCACGCCGTTGGCGATATCCTCGGCGGTGCCGAGCCGGCCCATCGGCGTGCGGTCGATCAACGACTGACGGATGGCGGGGTCGGCGAAGCGCTTGTCGGTCAGCGGCGTGTCGGCGTAGCCGGGATGCACCGAGTTGATGCGGATGTTCTCCTTGGCGTATTGCAGCGCCGCCGATTTGGTGAAGAGCGTGATAGCGCCCTTGGCGGCCGAATAGGCCGGCGAGGTGGGGCTGCCGACGATGCCCATCACCGAGGACGTGTTGATGATCGAGCCGCCGCCGCCTTTGCGCATGGCCGGGATCGCCGCGCGCGTGCCGAGGAAGACGCCCTTGGCGTGAACGGCGAGCTCGCGGTCCCAGGTGTCGACCGTGAGGCTCTCGACCTTGCCGGGCACGGCGATACCGGCGTTGTTGAACAGGATGTCGAGCCGCCCGTGCGCCGCCATCACCGCGTCCATCACCTGCGCCCAGTTCTGTTCCGACGTCACGTCGAGGCGCAGGTAGCGCGCGTCGTGTCCGTCGGCGCGCAGCGACGCGGCCGCGCGCTCGCCGAGCTCGTCGCGGATATCGGTCAGCACCACCCTGGCGCCCTCGCGCACGAACAGATGCGCCGCCGCGCCGCCGAAGCCCATCAGCTCGCCCTTGATCGCCGCCGCCGCGCCGGTCAGCAGCGCCACCTTGCCCCGCAGTCGCATCGCATCCTCCATCGTCGCGCTCGATCTTACCTTCCCCCGGCGGCGGAAGGTGCCCGCAGGGCGAAAGGGGGATGTCGAAGAGGGATACCAGACGTGCTGAAACATCCCCCATCCGGCGCTGCGCGCCACCTTCCCCCTCCGGGGGAAGGTAGATCAAGATCGCCGTGCGATAGCCTCGGATAGGTGAAGGATCTGCCATGGCTGAACGAGATCATTTTTCCGGCAGCGTCGACGAGGCCTGGCTCGCACGCCATGTCGAGGACATCCTCGAGCCCGACCTGCCGATCGTCGATCCGCACCACCATCTGTGGCGGCGCCCGGGCAACGTCTACATGCTGCCGGAGCTGGTCGCCGACCTGTCGTCCGGCCATGCCGTCAAGGCGACGGTGTTCGAGGAATGCCACTCGATGTATCGCGCCGATGGTCCGGCCGAGCTGCGCTCGCTGGGAGAGACCGAGTTCGTCACCGGCGTGGCGGCGATGAGCGCCAGCGGCGCGTTCGGCCCGGCGCGCGCCTGCGCGTCGATGGTCGGCAACATCGATCTCATGCTGGGCAGCGATGTCGCGCGCGTGCTCGATCTGCACATCGCCGCGAGCGGTGGTCGGTTCAGTGCCGTGCGATACTCCACCGCCTGGCATCCCAGCGACGCCGTGCCAAACGTCGTGCCCGTGGCCCATCGCCTGGCCGACCCTCTGGTGCGTCAGGGGCTCGCCTGCCTCGATCGTCGCGGTATCGCCTTCGACGCCTGGGTCTTCCACAACCAGATCGACGAGGTCGGCGACGTCGCCGCGGCGTTCCCCGGGCTCGCCATCGTGCTCTGCCATTTCGGCAGCCCGGTGCTGGGCGGGCCCAACGCCAAGCGGCAGGACGAGGTGTTCAAGGAATGGCGCGAGTCCATGCGCCGTCTGTCCGCGCACCGGAACGTAAGCGTCAAGCTTGGCGCGCTGCCGGTGCGCCGGACGGGACCGAGCAAGGAGGCCGGCGGCCTGCCGCTGTCGTCGAGCGACATCGCCAGCGCCTGGCGCGCGTGGTTCGACGTCTGCCTCGAGCTGTTCGGCGCGGAGCGCTGCATGTTCGAGAGCAACTTCCCGGTCCAGAAGCGGTGGAGCAGCTACCCGGTGTTCTGGAACGCCTGCAAGAAGTTGGCCTCGGGCGCGTCGCGTGACGAGAAAGCCGCGCTGTTCGCCGAGACGGCGGCGCGCATCTACAAGATCCCGGCTGGACTGATCTGAAGGAGGACATCATGCCCAAGCGAATCGTCGAGAGCCCGCAGGCGATGAAGGCGCTGGTCGGCCAAGAGCTGGGCGTCAGCGACTGGCTGGAGATGACGCAGGATCGCATCGACACCTTCGCCAAATGCAGCGGCGACCATCAATGGATCCATGTCGATGTCGAGCGTTGCAAGACCGACATGCCCGACGGCAAGACCATCGCGCACGGCATGCTGACGTTGTCGGTGATCTCCACTTTCGGCCAGAACGTGCTGAAGATCGAGAACGTGCGCAACGGCATCAACTACGGCTCCAACAAGGTGCGCTTCACCAACCCCGTGCAGGTCGGCGCGCGCATCCGCGGCCGCCAGAAGCTGCTCGCCGCCGACGACATGCCCAATGGCGGCATCCGCATGACCTACCAATGGACCGTCGAGATCGAAGGCAAGGACCGCCCGGCGTGTATCGCGGAGACCATGAGCATCGCGTATCCGAAGACGTAAGCGGGGGGCCGCCCCGGCCGATCACCAGCGAACGAACAGGCCCAGCAGTGGCGCCATCGGTCGCAGGACGTCGGCCGCGAGCCAGACCATCGCTGCGCTCAACAATGTCCCGACGACCGTGATATTGCGGAGGTGGCGCGGCTGAACCGTCTTGTGCTGATATTTCAATGCGTTAACTATATAAGTAAAATATCTAATAACCATAGCATATTAGATATCGATATTCGAGTCATAGTGGGATTCCGGCGCGCCGCGATTGGCGGGAGTCTTGGCGATCATTCTCTCGTTCGTGGCATGGTTGGGTCGAGGTACAGGTTGATGCAGTCGCCGTCCGCTGAAGAACCCGAATTGGGACCGGCTCAGCATTTGTCGGCACGCGGCTTCGCCGTCGGGGTGGCACTTGCGGCGGTCGCCACAGTCGTGCTGCGGGGCTACGTCGTACCAATCGATGATCCCGATATCACGCTCGACACACCGGCGATAGCCGGCGGATGCGCCATCGCCGCGCCTTCCGGCTTGGCCGGAGGTTGGTTGATCTGGCGCGGGTTCGAGGTCAAGCCGCCCGTATCGTTGGGGGCGGCGATGGGCGTCGCGATTGGCGCGTCGTTGCTCTCGATCTGGATTGGCTGTGGCATCTTCGGCGTGGAGGCAGCGATCGAAGGCGTGATTGCGACTGGGAGACTTCACAACGCATTCGGCTCGGTGGTGACCGGCTTGCTTTTCATGCCATACGTCTTCGGAGTGCTATTTGGACCGACTCTCTTTGGGCTGGTCACGGCTTGGTCGTTGATTTGGCGATGGCGCGTCAATCGATAGAGGCGGGCAACGGTCTGCCTTCCGCGATATCTGAAACGCGATGAGTCGGGCCGCTGGGCGGTCGAGCGATTGGCTGGTTGGGCTCGCCGCAAAGGGGTGGGGGGCATTGCCACTCAATCCGCTTGACGCCACTACGGTGGCAATGCCACCCTAGCGGCGATGTGGACGGTCGTCGAGACGCCAGACTATCTCACCGACGCCAAGGCCGCCGGGATAGGCGTCGAGGATCGGCGATCGATCGTCGATCACCTCGCCGCGAATCCCACGGCGGGCGATCTCATCGTCGGCTCCGGCGGCGCCCGCAAGATCAGGTTCGCGGCGCCGGGCCGCGGAAAGAGCGGCGGCTACCGCGTCGTGACCTACTATGGCGGGGGCGACCTTCCGGTGTTCCTGCTCAACGTTTTCAAGAAGGGCGATCGCGTCAACTTGAGCAAGGCGGAGATCAACGAGCTGCGCGAGGAGCTGTCGCATCTCGCGCGCGAGTATCGCGAAGGAGCGAAACGACATGTCGAAGGCCGGTAGCCGGATCATCGCCAGCGTACGCAAGGCGCGAGCCTTCGCGCGCGGCGAAACGGACAAAGGTTTCGTGGCGCATGTGCCGGACGCGGTGAACGTGCGCGCCATCCGCAAGCGGCTCGCGTTGACGCGCGTCGAGTTCGCCAACCGCTTCGGTTTCTCGCCCGACGCGGTGAAGGAGTGGGAGATCGGCCGTCGTACGCCGGACCGCTCCGCGCGCATCCTGCTGAAGATCGTCGAGCACGAGCCCGAGGCGGTCAGGCGCGCGCTCGCAGCGTAGGGCGGCCGGCCTTGAGGATTGGCGGAAGAATTCCTTCAGGACGCCGGCGGGACGCTACCGCACGCCCCGCCGGAGATAGTCGACCGCGAGATAGGCCATGGCGCGCACGCCGTATTTCAGCGCCGGCTCGTGCACGTGGAACAGCGGCGAGTGGTTGGCCGGCGCCTGGCGCGGGTCTTCGTCCGGCGGCGTGATGCCGAGGAAGAAGAACATGCCCGGCACGACCTGCGCCAGGTAGGAGAAGTCCTCCGCGCCCATCGCCGGTCTGCTCTCGCTGACGCGTTGCGTGTCGAGGCCGTCCTTGAGGCTGGCCGTGCCCCAGTCGGTCAGCGCGGGATCGTTGTAGGTGACCGGCACGCCCTCGAAGACCGTGACCTTGGCCTTGGCGCCGGCGGCCTCGGCGATGGTGCTGGCGGTCTTGTCGATGCGCTTCCAGATCTCGGCGCGCACGCGCTCGTCGTGGGCGCGCACCGTGCCTTCCATCGAGACCGAGTCGGGCAGGATGTTGTTGCGCACGCCGCCATGGATGGTCGAGACCGAAACCACGGCCGGCGAGATGGTGGGATCGAGCTGACGGCTGACGATGGTCTGCAGCGCCAGGATGATCTGCGCCGACGTCACGACAGGGTCGACGCCGCGCCACGGCATCGAGCCGTGCGTCTGGCGGCCCTCGACATCGATCTTGATGCGATCGGCGCTGGCCATCAGCCCGCCGGGCCGAAGCGCGATCGCGCCCGAGCGCTGGCCCGAGGTGACGTGCAGGCCGAACACGGCGGACGGCGCGGGATTGGCCATCGCGCCATCGGCGATCATCGCCTTGGCGCCCGAGGGACGGCCGTCGTTGGAGCCTTCCTCGTTGGGCTGGAAGATCAGCTTCACCGTGCCGGGGATCTCGTCCTTCATGCCGGCGAGGATCTCGGCCACGCCCATCAGGATGGCGACGTGGCAGTCGTGGCCGCAGGCGTGCATGACAGGCACGGTCTGGCCGAGATACTCGGCCGTGGCCTTCGAGGCGAAGGGCAGGTCGACGCGCTCCTCGACCGGCAGCGCGTCCATATCGGCGCGCAAAGCCACCACGCCGCCCGGCTTGCCGCCCTTCAGTACGCCGACCACGCCGGTGATGCCGACGCCCGTCTGCACCTCGTAGCCCAGCGCCGTCAGGTGCTCCGCCGCCAGCGCCGCGGTGCGCGTCTCCTGGTAGGACAGCTCGGGGTTCTGATGGATGTCGCGGCGCCAGGCGATGACCTTGTCCTCGATCCTGAGCGCGGCGTCGGAGATGTGTTGTGACAGTGCGTTTGAGGTCGTGATGTCCATGCGCGCGAGCTTGGCATCTCCTGAGCCCCGACCGCAACAGCGCGCGGGCCTCAGCTGTCATCCCGAGCGCAGCGAGGGATCCAGGCGGCCGACCCTGGATCCCTCGCTACGCTCGGGATGACAGGCGGGGCTACGGCAGCACGCACACGTTCAACGTGGCGTTCGCCTTGGTCGTCGAGCCCTCATAGGTGATCAGTCGGGCGGCCAGCGATCGGTTAGAAATGACGAAGGCGCATCCGCCTTCCTCTCCATCGGCAGGCGACTCGATCGTGATCAGAACGTTGCCGGGATTGAGAATGTCGGCGCTGGCGATGCGTTCGCCGGTCAGACACAGCTTGTATCGGACGGGGGCGTTCGAGTCGTTCGCGGCGATATTGATCGTCTGGTTGATCTGGCTGAACCGGGTCTCGAAGCACGTCTCCGCCATCGCGCCGCCCGATCCCAGCGCCCACGCGAGGATGATCGAGGCCATCACCGTCGCAAGATTCTTCACAGTCACCTCCGGCCTTTCCTTCAGAGCGTCCAGCTTTATGGTCGTTATGGGCGCTAGTGTACATTATCCTGAACCAAGCGAATGATCGCCCGAATCGGGGACGACGAGAGGCGACGCGCCGGCTTGTTGGGAGAAACCGCCATGGGTCACGGTTCCGGCATTCGCGAGGTCGCGTGGCTCGATATCGCTGGCGGCGGCCAGGTCGTCACCGATGGCAGCTACGCGTACGTCGGCCATATGACGCAACCGCACGGCACGTCGGTGATCGACGTGCGCGATCCGAAGAACCCCAGGATCGTCGCCTCGATCGACATTCCGCCGGGGCTGCATTCGCACAAGGTGCGCGTGGCCAACGGCATCATGGTGGTGAACCGCGAACGTGCGCGGGGGCAGATGCCCGAGGACGATTTCGTCGGCCTGCGCATCTTCGACGTCAGCCGGCCTGACACGCCGCGCGATATCTGCCACTGGCACTGCGATGGCACGGGTGTGCACCGGTTCACCTTCGATGGCCGCTACGCCTATATCTCCACGGAACAGGATGGCTGGCTCGGCACCATCGTCATGATCCTCGACCTGAAGGATCCGACCAAGCCCGAAGAGGTCGGCCGCTGGTGGATGGAGGGGCAGTGGATCGCCGGCGGCGAAAAGCCCGACTGGCAGGCGAAGAACCACCGCTGCCACCATCCGATCCGCCGCGGCGATCGGCTCTATGTCAGCTACTGGTACGGCGGCGGCGTCATCCTCGACATCGCCGACATGAGCAAGCCGAAACTGGTCTCGCGCATCGACTGGAGCCCGCCCTTTGGCTGGCCCACGCACAGCCTGGTGCCGATCGACGCGCCGATCGCGGGCCATCGCTGGATGCTGGTCGCCGACGAGCACGTGCAGCCGCTCGATACGACCCTCTCGCCCCAACTGCCGGCGGCGGTCTGGATGGTGAACATCACCGACGAGAGCCGCCCGGTGCCGGTGAGCTGCTTCCAGCTGCCCGAGCTGGTCGGCGTCGAGACGCCGCTGATGACGGCCTGCCACCAGACCGTCGAGACCATCGTCGGCAACGAGGTGCCCGCCGCCTGGTTCGCCAATGGGCTCCAGGTGATCGATATTTCCAACCCGCTGTCGATCAAGCAGGCCGCGTGGTGGATGCCCGACGTGCCGCCGGGCGCCGACCGCGTCTGCAGCAACGACGTCTATGTCGATGATCGCGGCCTGATCTACCTGATCGATCGCATCAGGGGGCTGTCGATCCTGGAGCGGGTGTAGGGCGCGCGAAACGATCGCCTTCGCCGGGTTCGCGCGCTGTTGATCGGCATCAATGCCCCTCCAGGACTGATCAGGAAGATGGCGCCGATGATCAGCCGCGGGAGGCGTCATGGGGCAGGGCAACTCGACGACGATCGCTCCATGCGCCGAGGCCGATGATGTCCGGCGCGACCGGGACGACGTGATCGACCGCGCGAGGCGCGCCGCGTGTCCGCGGGCGCTCGCCCGCGAACGAGCCGAGGCGGGTCGATGACGGCGGCGTTCCGCGACAGGAAGGATGCCGGCCAGCGGCTGGCCAAGGCGCTGGCCGACGTTGCCGGCGCGCGGCCCGTCGTTCTTGCCTTGCCGCGCGGTGGCGTGCCCGTCGCCGGCGAGATCGCCAGCGCGCTGGCGGCGCCGCTCGACCTGGTCCTCGTGCGCAAGATCGGCGTGCCCCGTCAGCCTGAATATGCGATGGGCGCGATCGCCGAGGGCGACCCGCCGGTCGTCGTGCGCAACGAGGCGGTGATCCGTGCGTTGCGCGTGCCGAACGACGATTTCGAGAAGGCCAAGCGCCGCGAGCTCGTCGAGCTGGAGCGGCGCCGCCGCGCCTATCGCGGCGATCGGGCTCCCATCGATATCGAGAATCGCACGGTGATCCTGGTCGACGACGGCATCGCCACGGGCATGACCATGCGCGCGGCCGCGCGGGCGGTGGAAAAACGGCGCGCCGGTCGGGTCGTGATAGCGGCTCCGGTGATGGCGCACGACATCGCGGCGGACCTGCGGCGCGAGTTCGGGGATGTCGTCTGCGTCGAGGAACCGGAGGATCTCGATTCGGTCGGCCGCCACTACGTCGACTTTTCCCAGGTGCGCGACGATGAGGTGCGGGAAATCCTGAGGCGCCATGCCCGCCAGGCCGCGGCGAGCCCCGGCCCATCAATCGGCCACTAAGAGGACCGGAATCCGACGTTCCGCCGCGACCGACAACAGCGCGTCGAGGGCCGCCAGCTCGCGCGGCACGACAAGCAGGCGCTCGCCTCGTGGACCAAGCGCCTGCGCCAGCGACGCCGACAAGGCCGCCGACGAGCTGTCGTCCATTCGCGGCACGGCGATGGCCACTTCGCCAGTCGCGGCGGCGATACGGGACGCCAGCTCGAAGCATGGGCCGGCTTCGCTGTCCACGACGGCGGCGACCGGCCCCGGTCCGGCCATGCCCGTCTGCGGCAGCAGCAGCAGCGAGGCCGCCGATGCCAGCGCCGCGCGCCGCACGAGCGCGTGGGCGGGCGCGAACGCGCCGGCCGCCTGGGGTTCGGCCGCGACGATCAGCACGTCGCTCGGCTGCGCGACCGCTTCCGTCAGCGTCGCCGGATCGCCTCGCCGCACCTCGAAACGTCCCGGCAATCCGCGCAGCTCGATCTCCTCCCGGAAGCGCTCGCGAGCCCGCAGGCCGGCCACGCGCAGCTCTTCATCCAGGCGTTGCGGCATCAGCGCCTGCCAGCCGTATTCGGGCATGCGCAGCTCGCGCGCGAAGGGCAGCGAGGCGAGCGCCAGCAGCGAGGGGTCCTCGATGAAGACGCCGAGTATCTCGAGCCGCAGCAGGCGCGCGAATTCGGCGGCCGCCCGCAGCGTCGGACGATCGACATCGCCGGTGTCGAGGATGACGCAACGCAGGGGCGCGACGCCAGGTGACATCAGGCTTCCTGCTCCTTTCGGCCGGCGGCCATCGCCCGGCGGGCGGCGGCGAATCCGACGAGGCGCGCGTCGACGCCGGCGTTGACGCTGCCCTCGGGAAAGCGGCCATTCTCGTCGCGCCGGCCGGCGGGCCGGCCGGTCATGAGGCCGAGCGCCTCGTCGACGGTGCGGACTGGGTAGACGCTGAACTTGCCGTCCGCGCAGGCTTGCACGACGTCGGCCCGCAGCATGAGATGTTGCGCGTTCGACGACGGAATCAGCACGCCCTGTGTGCCGCTCAGCCCGCGCGCGGCGCAGACGTCGAAGAAACCCTCGATCTTCTCGTTGACGCCGCCAATGGCCTGCACCTCGCCGTGCTGGTTCACCGACCCGGTGACGGCGAGATCCTGGCGCAGGGCGGTGTTCGACAGCGCCGACAGCAGCGCCAGCAACTCGGCGAGCGAGGCGCTGTCGCCCTCGACGCCGCCATAGGATTGCTCGAACACCAGCGTCGCCTGAAGCGACATCGGCGTGTCGAGCGCATAGCGTCCGGTCATGAAGCCCGAGAGGATCAGCACGCCCTTCGAATGCAGTGGGCCGCCGAGCTTCACTTCCCGCTCGATGTCGACGATCTTGCCAGCGCCGGGGGCAACCCGCGCCGTGATGCGCGACGGTCGACCGAACGGCTGGCCGGCCACTTCCAGGACCGACAGGCCGTTGACCTGGCCGATCGCGCCACCTTGCGTCGCCACCAGCGCTACCTCGCGCAGGATCATCTCGCGGCTTCGCTCTTCCAGGCGCGATGCCCGCCGATGCTGGCCGCTGAGCGCCCGCTCGACATCGGCGCGGCTGATCACGTCGCGGCCGGCGGTCGCCGCCCAATGATCGGCCTCGATCACGAGATCGTGGATGTCCTCCACGAGCAGCGACAGCTTCGACGCATCCTGCGCCAGTCGCGCGGCGCGTTCGATCGCCGCCTCGACGCCGCCTCGGTCGAGCGGCCGCAGATGGGCCTCGCTGGCCAATCCACCGATGAGACGGGCCAGCAAGACCTCGCCCTCGGCCGTCCGGTCGAGCTCGTCGTCGAGGTCGGCGAGGATCTTGAAGTGCATCTTGAATTCCGGATCGAGCGCGGCGAGCAGGTAGTAGAGGTATCGTTCGCCGAACAGCACCACCTTGACGTCCATCGGGATCGGACCGGGCTCCAGGGTCGCCGTCGACATCAGGCCGACGATATGCGCGAGATCCTCGATCACGATTTCCTGGCGCACCAGGACCCGCTTCAGCGCCGACCAGGCATAGGGTTCGCTGAACAGGCTGCGGGCGTCGATCACGATCGTGCCGCCGTTGGCGCGATGCAGCGAGCCCGGCTGTATCATCCGGAAGTTCGTCACCAGCGCGCCCTGGTAGGACAGGTGCTCGACGCGACCCAGCAGGTTGCCCAGCGTCGGGTTGAGCTCCTCGACGACAGGCGCATCGCCGCCGGTGTCGTTGCTGACCAGGACATTGATGTCGTAGCGCTCCAACGACTGGCCGGCGGCCATGGTCTGGTGAGGCGTCGCGGGGGGCGCGTCCGACTGTCCCAGGAACAGCGGAACGTGGTCCAGGATGTCCTGGCGCGTCGCCTCGATGTGACCGAGCACCTGCGGCAGCTCGGCGAACCCGACGCGCAGTTCCTCGATCTCCTGGTTGATGGCGAAGCGCGCCGTCTCCTGGTCGAGCGCGAGCACGGCGTCGCGGCGCTCCTTCTCGATGCGCGGGATGGATCGCAGGCTTTCCTCCATCTCGCGCTCGATTCCGGCGATGGCCTCCTGCGTCGTCCGCCGCTTCTCCTCGGGCCACTTGTTGAAGACTTCGGCGTCGACGATCTGGCCGTTCTCCATCGCCGCGACGGTGAATCCCATCGGCGTGCGGATGATCGCGAGGCCGCGCGCGCTCGCCTTCTCGCCAAGCGCCTGGAATACCTTCTGCGTGCTGGCGCGCTGCGTATCGTCGATCGCGCTTCTGCGGCGCTGATAGTCCTCGCTCTCGAACAGCGCCGGCAACGTCACGCGCAGATCCTCGAGCATCTTGCGCATGGCCTGCCGCAGGGATTGCGCGCGTCCGTGCGGCAGCGCGATGGCGGTCGGCTTGTGCGGCGCGCTGAAGTTGTTGACGTAGACCCAGTCCTGGGGCGGCTTCGTCGGCCGCGGCATGGTCTGGAGCACCGATCGAAGCGATGGCGCGACACGCGCCTGGGTCGCGCCGGCGACGAAGATGTTGAAGCCGCGCGCGCTGAGCCCGGCACCGAGCCTGATCGCCTCCTCGGCGCGAGGCTGACCGGCGAGCATGGGCGCCGGCGCCAGATCCCGTGTCGTCGTGAACGGCAGACCGGAAAGATCGGCGCGGCGGAACAGCTTCTCGGGACCAAGCGGCGCCGGCACGGCGTCAGACCCGGAGCGTGCGATGTCGAGCATGGGCGCCCCTCAGAGGCGGCCGATCTCGAACTCCTCGCAGGAAAGGCCAAGCG
Source organism: uncultured Rhizobiaceae bacterium (assembly GCA_964437145.1). Lineage (GTDB taxonomy): Bacteria > Pseudomonadota > Alphaproteobacteria > Reyranellales > Reyranellaceae > JAFAZJ01. The sequence goes on along the minus strand of CAYTFW010000021.1, from coordinate 7,225 downwards.
TCGCCAGGCCCTCCTCGATGAAGTCCGCGACCAGCGGCATGCCGATCAGGTAGGCGGCGGTTCGCCCGTTACGGGCGCGGGCGGCCTCGCGACGGATTTCGCGCCAATCCTCCGGTCCGCCACTGTCGCGCCCGAGCCAGGCGAGCGCGACGAGATCGGCCTGCTCGTCCTCGGACAGGGCGTCGATGAAGCCGGTGAGCTCGTCGGCGACGGGATCGTCGGCCGTATCCTCGAGCACGCCGATGCCCCGGTCATCGCTCGGATTGGAGCCGCTGCCGGGGTCGGTCGGCGCCTCCTTGGCGTCGAACTCGCGCGCCTTGACGACGACGAAGCAGACCTTCTCGGGCGAGATAGTCAGGGCGGGCAGCGGCGCGGCCGGTTCCACCTCTCGGATGCGGCGTGGCATGTCTCGATCCCTCCGAGGTTACATCTATTTAGATAGCCACCGACCGGACCGCGCTTCCTTGATGGAGATCAACGCGCGTGCTTGGCCTTTGGTCATCCTTGAGCATTCGCCCGGCCTGGGGGACGCGATGGAGAGCTATCCAGTCGAGATCGACATCGATGCCGAGCAAATCGTCCGCTGGTTGCTTGTCGAGCGGCGAGAGGGTGGATCGGGATTTGACGTCGAGGCCTGGCGGTTCAACCGTCGTCGCCCCGTCGAGCCCGCCATCGCCGATCGCTTCGGCGACGAGGAGAACGAAGATCTGCGCGACGAAAGGACCGTCGCCCTGCTCGAGATCTCGCCGAGCCCGCCGCGCGCGGGCTGGCGCGTGCTGATAACCGTCGAGTCCGATCTCGAACCGATCGATCCCGACGAGGCCAGGGAAGACGGACAAGGGCAGCCGATCGACCTCGATACGTTCTTCCTCGACTACATTCGGCCACGCCTCACCGTCCCGCGGGTGGTCGCCGAGGTGGAATCACAAGCGGCCCATCTGGATCTCGACCACTTCCTGGACGCCGTCGCGACCAACATCCACGTGCCGCGGAGCGGCCGCCAGCCACCAATCAAGCACGCCTGATCTATCGCTTCAGCAGCGGGCGTAGATCCTTCAGCGATCGCGTGTTGAGCACGTCTTGCGCCGCGAGCCAGCCACGCCTGGCCTGATCGACGCCAAAGCGCATGCACTTCAGGAAGTCGACGGCGTGGGCGTCGGTCGAGATGGCGACCTTGACGCCGGCTTCGCGCGCCGCGTGCGCGTGGGTGTCGTCGATGTCGAGCCGGTCCGGCTCGGCGTTGAGCTCGAGGTGGCAGCCGCTGTCGCGCGCCGCCGCGATGACGCGATCCATGTCGATGTCGATCGGCTCGCGCTCGCCGATCAGTCGGCAGGTCGGATGCCCCAGGATGGAGACGTGGCGGTTGCGCATCGCCGTGATCAGGCGCTCCGTCTGGGTCGCGCGCGGCAGGTCGAAATGCGAATGCACCGACGCCACCACGACATCGAGCTTGGCCAGCGCCTGATCGGGCAGGTCGAGCGATCCGTCCTTGAGGATGTCGACCTCGATGCCCTTGAGGATGGTGATGTCCTCGAGTTTCTTGTTCAGCCGGTCGATCTCGTCGGCCTGGCGCGCCAGGCGGGCGGCGTCGAGGCCGTGCACGATGGCGATGCGCGGGCTGTGGTCGGTGAGCGCGATGTACTCGCGGCCAAGGGCGCGCGCGCCCAGCGCCATGGCCTCGATGTCGACCGCGCCGTCGGTCCACGAGGAGTGCACGTGCAGGTCGCCACGAATATCGGCGAGACTCACCAGACTCGGCAGCTTGCCGGCCTCCGCCAGCGCGATCTCGCCGCGATCCTCGCGCATCTCCGGCGGGATGAAGGCGAGGCCGAGCTTGTCGTAGACCTCCTGTTCGCTGGCGCCGGCGATCCGCCGCGTGCCGGCGAACAGGCCGTATTCGTTGAGCTTCCAGCCGCGCTTCTTGGCGATCTTGCGCAGCGCGATGTTGTGCGCCTTGGACCCGGTGAGGTAGAGCAGCGCCGCGCCCTGGCTCTGCGGCGGCACCACGCGCAGATCGACCTGCAGGCCCGAGCGCAACGCCACGGCGGTGCGCGTCGGGCCGCGGGCCAGCACCCTGGCCACGTTCTCGTAGCGCGTGAACGTCTCGGCGATCGCCGTGTCGGCGCGCGCGCTCACCAGGATGTCGAGATCCCCGACGGTGTCGCGGCGGCGGCGGAAGCTGCCGGCCGCGGTCGCCTCGATGCCTTCCGCCCGCAGCCAGGCCAGCAACGCCTCCGCTTCGGCCTCGGCGAGGGGAAGCTTGAAGCGCTTCGGCGGCGGCGGCTTGTCGAGCGCCTCCAGCAGCCGGCTGACGATCGCCGGTCCGAAGCCCGGGATCGCGGCCAGGCGGCCTTTCCACGCCGCCTCGCGCAGCCCGGCGAGGTCGCGGATATTCAGCGTGTCGATCAGCAGCTTCAGCCGCTTGGGGCCGAGGCCGGGCAGCGCCGCCATCGCGCCGACATCCCCGGGCACCTCTGTCTTCAGGGACTCGAGCACCCCGAAATGCCCCGTGCGCACGATGTCGGCGATCTTGCCGGCGAGGTCCTCGCCGATGGCGGGCAACTCCGCCAGATCGCGGCCCTCCCGCAGCATGCTCCGCACGCTTTGCGGCAGGCCGCCGACGGTACGCGCCGCGCGACGATAGGCGCGTACGCGGAAGGGATTGTCGCCCTTGAGCTCGAGCAGATCGGCCGTCTGGTCGAACATGGCGGCGATGTCGGCGTTCTGGACGGGCATCGGAGGGACATGTCACCGCAAGCGGCGCGGGAAGCCTTGATGTGGATCAGCCCCGGCCTTTGATCTGTCGCAATTCCTCGCGCCGCGGTCTGCGCCAGACTGGCGCCACATAGGAGGAACGCCATGGCGGCAGCCACGCTGCAGATCACCTTCCGCGATATCGACGCCTCCGAGGCCGTGGAACGCAAAGTGCGCGAGCGGGCGAGCGAGCTGGAACAGTTTTTCGATCGTATCATCGCCTGCCACGTCGTGATCGAGCGGCCCAAGCGCCGGCGTCACGGCGACCAGTACCGCGTTGGCGTCGCGCTCACGGTGCCGGGCAAGCGCATCGTCGTGCGGCGATCGCCGGCCGAACATCAGGCCCACGAGGACGTCTATGTCGCCGTGCGCGACGCCTTCGATGCCGCGCGCCGTCGGCTGGAGGACCATGTGCGGCGCATGCGCGGCGACGTGAAGGCGCACGACGCGCCGCCACACGGCAGGATCGCGAGCCTGATCGCTGAAGGCGACTATGGCTTCATCGAGGCCAGCGATGGCAGCGAGGTGTACTTCCACCGCAACGCCGTCGCCAACGGTGGCTTCGAGAAGCTGCGGGTCGGCCAGGCCGTGCGCTTCTCGGTTCATCCCGGCGGCGGCGAGAAGGGGCCTCAGGCCAGCGTCGTCACGCCCCTGGGCAAGCATCACCTGCCGCCCGCCAGCTGACTTTCACAGACCCTCGCGAGGCAGTCGCCATGGCCAAACGTCCCGTAAAGACCCTGATCGTCGTCGCCGACGGTTCGCGCGCGCGATTCTTCCGCATCGAGGCGGACAAGCTGGTGTCCGCCGGCCTCAGCGATCTCGTCTCGCCGCGCAGCCGGCTGCGCGCACGGGCGCTGGCCAGCGACAGCCCCGGCCGTGGCTTCAGCTCGGCGCGCGGCGGCGCGCGCCATGCGCTCGAGTCGCAAGAGGACTATCACAAGCTCGAGAAGCACCGCTTCATGGCGATCGTCGCGGCGACGCTGGGCACGGCGAATGCCAATCGCGAATTCGACGAACTCATACTCGTCGCGCCGCGTCGCAGCCTCGGCGAGTTGCGCGAGTTGCTATCCGCCGCGGTGCGCCGCCGCGTTCGCGAGGAAGTGCCCAAGGATCTCACCAACGAGCCCGTCACGCGCCTGCGTCAGCGGCTCGCTCCGGTCCTGGGATCGCGCATCGCCGCGCCGGAGCGCATGCGCGCCGTGTGACGCGGCCATGCCGACGGCGCCGATGTGATCGCCCCACCGCGCTGACGCAGATCAAGTCACCGACGCCGGGCAGGTGCTAGAGGAGCCGCACATCCAAGGGGTACGGCCATGATCCAGATCGACGCGCTTTACCTGCTCTTCGTGCTTCTGCCGGGCCTGGCGCTCGCGGCGCCGCTGGTGGGCCTGGTCCTCGCCGCGGACTGACCGCGCCACGTCGGAGAGGGAGGCACCCATGAAAGCCCACGACGTCATGGTCTCGCCGGTCATCACGGTGAAGTCCAGCGCGACCTTGAGAGAGGTCGCCCGTCTTCTGCTGAAGAAGAGGATCAGCGCCGTGCCTGTGGTCGACGATCACGACAAGCTCGTGGGCATGGTCAGCGAAGGCGACTTGCTCCATCGGGCCGAGATTGGCACGCAGCGTCGCCGCTCGCGGTGGCTGGCGATCTTCGACGAGCAGCACGTGCTGGCCACCGACTTCATCAAGTCTCATGCGCGCAAGGTCGCCGACGTCATGGCGCACCCGGTGATCACGGCCACGCCGGAGACTCCCCTGCACGAGGTCGCGACGCTGATGGAGCGGCACGCCGTGAAGCGCATTCCGATCGTGCGCGGCGGAGCCCTGGTCGGCATCGTCAGCCGGGCCAACCTGGTGCAGGCCATCGCGACCGCGGGCACGACGCTCGACATCCCCGTTTCGGACGAGGCCATCCGGGCGAGCCTGATGAAGCGCTTGCGGCATGAATCGTGGGCCCACGCGGCGCGCCTGAACGCGACCGTCAACAACGGCGTGGTGAGCCTGTGGGGCGAAGCCGACTCCGATACCGAGCGCAAGGCGATCCGGGTCGCGGCCGAAACCACGCCGGGGGTTGCGGCCGTCAACGATCACATCGCCGTGGGTCGCCTGGGCGAGCGCTGAGCAAGGATCGCCACGGGCAGACACATCCGTGGCGTCACTCGATGTGGATATTGGCCGCCCGGATGATATTGGCCGTCTTGTTGGCATCGGCGGCGATCAAGCGCGCGAAGTCGGCCGGCGTGCCCGGAAGCGGAATGCCACCGAGGTCGGTGAGTTGGCGGGCGAAGGCCGGGTCGGCGATCGCCGCGTTCACCTCGCGGTTGATCCCGGCGATGACGTCGGGCGGTGTACCGGCCGGCGCGCCCAGGCCGTACCAGGCGCTGTAGTCGTAACCCGGCAGGAACTCGGCCATTGCCGGCACGTCGGGCAGCACCGCGGCGCGCATCGCAGGGGTGACCGCCAACGCGCGCAGCTTGCCCGCCTTGATTTGCGACAGCGACGAGGCGACGACGCCGAAATAGAGCGGCACCTGCCCGGCCACGACGGCGTTGAGGGCTTGGACGCCGCGATGGGGGACGTGGAACAGCGAGACGCCAGCCTGGGCCTGGAACAATTCGCCGGCGATGTGCGTGCCGGTGCCGACACCGGCCGACGCCATGTTGACCTTGCCGGGGTTGGCCTTGGCGTGGGCGATGAACTCCGCGACAGTGGTCGCCGGGAATGATGGATGGACCACCATCACCAGCGGCATCCGGTAGATGCCGGCGATGGGCGCGATATCGCGGATGAAATCGTAGGGCAGCCTGTCCTTGATCGCGGCATCGATGGCGTTGTTGCTGACGATCAGCAGCAGCGTGTAGCCGTCGGGCGGGGCCTTGGCCACCACATCGGTGGCGATGCGGCCGCTGGCCCCGGGCTTGTTGTCGACCACAAAGGGCTCGCCCAGCCGCTCGGACAACCATCGGCCGATCAGGCGGGCGATGACATCGGGCGCGCCACCGGCGCCATACCCTTCGAGCAAACGCACGGGTCGTGCCGGATATCTCTGCGCACCGGCCGAGCGTGGGGCGAGCGCGGCGGCCGGCAACGCGGCCAGGAATGATCGGCGATGGACAGGGTTCATCGTGCGCCTCCCATGTCGCCCGTCGAGGCGGCGACACACGGTCGAGCAAACGCTCTACGCGACCTGACTCAACGCGACGCTCCAAAGACTGTCCGCGCGCCTCACCAATCCTGCACCGACCCATCCCGTCCGATCGGCGGCTCGGGTACGACCTCGCGCAGCTTGAGCCGCGAGAGCGCGGCGTCGTTCAGCTCGATGCCGAGGCCCGGCATATTGGGCACCTCGAGGTAGCCGTCCTTCAAGGTCAGCGGCCGCACGACCATGTCGCGCTTGGGCGGATCCGACTCGCCCGTGTACTCCTGCAGCGCGAAGTTGGGGATGCAGGCGTCGAGCTGCACGCAGGCGGCCGTCGAGATCGGCGACAGCGGATTGTGCGGGATCACCTTGACGTGGTGCGCCTCGGCCATCGCCGCGACCTTCTTGCTGCCGGTGAGCCCCATGCACAGGCAGACGTCGGGCCGGACATAGGCGCAGCCGTTGTTTGCCAAAAGCTCCTGGAACTGGAAGATCGAGGAGAAGCGCTCGCCCGTCGCCACCGGCAAGCCGCTGCGCGCTTGCACGTCGCCCATCATCGAAGGCGAGTCGGGCAACATCGGGTCTTCGTAGAAGTAGGGATGGAATTTCCGCAGACGCTGTCCCAGCGCGATCGACTCGGCCGGGTTCATCTGGCGGTGCAGCTCGATGCAGATATCAGCGTCGCCTCGCAGCGCCTCGCGCACCGCGCCGACGCGGCGCTCGGCCTCGCTCACCCATTCTTCGAAGGATTTGCGCTGATGATAATCGGGCGCGAAGGGCGAGAAGCGGATCGCCGTGAAGCCCTGGCGCTTCTTGGCGACGGCGTCGGCCACCAGCTGATCGAGCGTGTCGCCTTTGGCATGCATGTAGCAGCGCACGCGATCGCGCGTCTTGCCGCCCATCAGCTCGTAGATCGGCACGCCATAGCGCTTGGCCTTGATGTCCCACAGCGCGATGTCGATCGCCGAGATGGCGCCGCCGACCAGCGCGCCCATGAAATGCGAATGCCGCTGCAGCGCCTGCGCGTGATGCTCGATCGTGGAGGGATCGCGCCCGATGAGATACGACGTCATCGCCTCGATCATGGCGGCGGCCGGCCGCGGCCAGCCATGCACGCCCGCCTCGCCGGTGCCGACCGTGCCGTCCTCGCAATGGATGCGCAGCAGGCACCAGCGTTCGATCAGGAACGTCTCGAGCTTCTCGATCCTGGTCGGGGACAGATTGCTGAGGCGCGCGGTCATGCGCCGAGTATAGCAATCGCATACGGACTTTCGTCCACCTTCCCCCGGAGGGGGAAGGTGGCGCGCGCAGCGCGACGGATGGGGGATGTTT
>CAYTFW010000020.1:0-51064 GCA_964437145.1 uncultured Rhizobiaceae bacterium | reverse complement strand
CGGCGCGCATCTTGGCGATCTCCATGAAGAAGTTCATGCCGATCGCCCAGAAGAAGCTCAGCCGGGGCGCGAAAGCGTCGATGTCGAGGCCCTTGCCCAAAGCGGCGCGCACGTACTCCAGCCCGTCGGCGAGCGTGAACGCCAGCTCCTGCACCTGCGTGGCACCGGCTTCCTGCATGTGGTAGCCGGAGATCGAGATCGAGTTGAACTTCGGCATGTTCTTCGCCGTGTACTCGATGATGTCGGCGACGATCCGCATGCTCGGGCCGGGTGGATAGATATACGTGTTGCGGACCATGAACTCCTTGAGGATGTCGTTCTGGATGGTCCCCGAGAGCTTGTCCTGGCTCACCCCCTGCTCTTCCGCCGCGACGATGTAGCCGGCGAGCACCGGCAGCACCGCGCCGTTCATGGTCATCGACACGCTCATCTTGTCGAGCGGGATGCCGTCGAACAGGATCTTCATGTCCTCGACGGAATCGATCGCCACGCCGGCCTTGCCAACGTCGCCCACGACTCGCGGATGGTCGCTGTCGTAGCCGCGATGGGTGGCCAGATCGAAGGCCACCGACACGCCCTGCTGACCGGCGGCGAGATTGGCGCGATAGAAGCGGTTGCTCTCCTCCGCCGTCGAGAAGCCGGCGTATTGGCGTACCGTCCAGGGCCGGCCGGCATACATCGTCGCCTTGGGCCCGCGCAGGAAGGGCGGCATGCCGGGCAGGGTGCCAAGGGTCTCGAGGCCCTCGAGGTCGGCCGCCGTGTAGAGCGGCTTCACCTTGATGCCTTCAGGAGTCATCCAGTCGAGCGACGCCAGCGGACGGTCCTTGAGCTCGCGCTGCGCGAGCTTGGTCCAGTCCTCGAGAGTTTTCTTCGGGAAGTCGGCCATCGTCCTGCCTCGCGTCCTGCCACGGCACGCTTCTGCGGCGGTCTTAGCGCATGCGCCCGGCACAGGCAAAGCCCGGTCGCCGCGCCTTCCGCCGTAGGGCGAAAACGGGCACAGTCGCGGCGCAAGAAACAACGTGGGAGGGCACCATGGCGATCACAAGACGCGGCGCGCTGGCGGGCATCGCCGGCCTCGCCGCCCTGCCGGCGCCAGCCCTGGCGCAGACCTTCCCCAGCCGCACCATGACCCTGGTGGTGCCGTTTCCCGCCGGCGGCCCGGCGGACGTCTTCGGCCGGCTGCTGGCCAAGGGCATGTCGGAGCGGCTGGGCCAGAGCGTCGTCGTCGACAACAAGACCGGCGTGGCCGGCGTCACCGGCGTCGACTTCGTCGCCAAGGCGGCCCCGGACGGTCATGTCTTCGGGCTGGGCAGCCCCAGCGCCTTGACCTTGATGCCGCAATTGCTGGCGACCATCCCCTACGACGCCAACAAGGACCTGGCGCCGATCACGCTGGTGACGCGCGTGCAGGAGGTGCTGGGCGTGTTTCCCGGGCTGGGTACCAACACCGTCGCCGACCTCGTGGCCAAGGCCAAGGCGGAGCCGGGCAAGATCAACTACGGCTCGGCCGGGCTGGGTGGCATCACCCATCTCGCCGGCGAACTGTTCAAGCGCGAGGCCGGTATCGAGATCGTGCACGTGCCCTATCGCGGCGCGGCCCCGGCGGTGGTCGATCTGCTCGCCGGCCGCGTACAGATGGCGATCCTCGACATCACCGCGATGCTGGCGCATTTCCGCTCCGGCGCGCTCAAGCCGCTGATGATGACCAGCGCCAAGCGCTCGCCGCTCCTGCCCGACGTGCCCAACGCGATCGAGGCTGGCTTCCCCAAGGTGATCTCGGACAACTGGTACGCATTGCTCACGCCCTCGGGCGTGCCGGCCGCGGCCCGCGCGCGGCTGAACGCCGCCGCCGTCGATACGCTGAAGCAGAAGGAGGTCATCGACGCCTTCGCCGCGCAGGGCGGGATCGTCGATCCCGGTACATCGGAGGCGGTCGCCGCGCACATCGCCGAAGAACGCGCCCGCTGGAGCGCGATCATCAAGGCCGCCAACATCAAGATCGATTAGGAACCCCATGCTCGACGCCGAAGTCAGCTTCTTCCTCGACCTGCTGGAAAAGGCGACCGCCGCCGGCCGGCCCAAGCTCAGCGACCTGCCGGTATCGGTGGGCCGACCGGCCGTCGATCGCATGTCCTGCGAGGGCGAGGCCGATCCGCCCGAAGTCGCGCGCGTAATCGACGGCACCTTGCCGGGACCCGCCAGCGCGATTGCCTATCGCCGCTACTGGCCACTGGGCGTCGATGAAAAGACGATCCCGACCTTGGTCTACTATCACGGCGGCGGCTTCGTGATCGGCAACATCGAGACGCACGACTCGACCTGCCGGCGCGTCGCCAACAAGAGCCGCTGCCAGGTGATCTCGATCGATTACCGCCTGGCGCCCGAGCATCCCTTCCCGGCGCCGGTCGACGGCGCGTTGGCCGCGTTCCGCCACATCAAGGACAACGCCGCCGCCTTCGACACCTCGGCCGATCGCATCGCCGTGGGTGGCGATTCGGCCGGCGGCAATCTCGCGGCCGTAGTCTGTCAGCTCGCGAAGAAGGCCGGCGAGGCCATGCCCGCCTTCCAGATGCTGATCTACCCGGCGACCGACAGCGCCGGCCATGCCGACTCGCGGCGCGCCAAGGGCGAGGGCTATTTCCTTACCCAGGAGCTGATGGACTGGTTCTTCGGCCACTACGCGCCAGCCGGCACCGACCTTCGCGATCCGAGGATGTCGCCGCTGCTATCGGCGGATCTGTCGGGCCTGCCGCCGGCCTATGTGCTGACCGCCGGCTACGATCCGCTGCGCGACGAGGGGCTGGCCTACGCGACCAAGCTGCGCGCGGCGGGCGTGCGCACGGTCTACAGCGAGTTCCCCGGTACCATCCACGGCTTCTTCTCGCTGACGAAATTCCTCAGGCAAGGCCTGGTCGCCAACGACGAAGCCGCCGGCGTACTGGCGGCGTTCTTCGGCCGCTGAGCGCGGGGATGACCGGCGCCGCCCTTGCGTATGCCTCGACAGGTGCTGTCGAGGGAGGCGTGGCGATGCCCTATGCGAGCCGGTGGGCGCTGGCGGCGATCGCGCTGGGCCTGGCCATGATCCTGCTGTCGGCTTCGCTGGCCGAGGCCGGCGAGCAGCGCACGATCAAGGTCGGGGGCGTCGAGCGCGGTTACTACGTCGCCGGTAAGTCGGCCGTGAACGTCGGCCCGCGTCCGCTGGTGATCATGTTGCACGGCGCCGGCGGTAGCGGCGAGCAGGCCGTGCGCCGCTATGGCTGGGAATCCAAGGCCGAGCGGGAAGGCTTCATCGTCGCCGGTCCCGACGCCTCGCGCCCGTTCCCCGACTGGCCGGCGAACCTGCTCACCAACCCGCGTTTCTGGAACGACGGCGGCGCGCGCGGCAACGCGGCGATCCAGAGCAGCGACGATGTCGGCTTCATCGACGCCATGGTCGAGGACATCGCGCGCGCAATGCCGATCGACCGCACGCGCATCTACGTCACCGGCTTCTCCAGCGGCGCCGGCATGGCGCAGCGCATGGCCATCGACCGCGCCAACCGCTACGCCGCCGTCGCGCCGATCGCCGGCATCGTCGTCGTGCCGCCGACCTCGCCCACGCGCGCCATGCCGTTCCTCTATGTCTCGGGCGATCGCGATCCGCTCAACCCGGTGCAGGGTGGACCGATACGGTCGCCCTGGGGCACCACCTTCACCAAGCCAGCGCACGCCGCGATCAGCCAGCGTTGGCGCGAGCTCAATGGCTGTCCGCCACCGACGCGCAGCGTGATCGCGCCGTCGGTCAATCTCGAGCTGGCGAGCCCATGCCGCGACGGCGTCGAGGTGCGCTACGTCCTGGTCGAGGGGCTGGGCCATCGCTGGGCCGGCGGCACGCGCGACATGCTGCCGGACTCGATCGCCGGTCCGGCTTCGAATGCGCTGAACATCACCGACACGGTCTGGGATTTCCTGCGGCGCTGGCGCCTACGGTGACGCCGGCAGCACGCGCAGGAACGGAACCGGCTCGGCGAAGCCCTTGAGCGCCACGGTCTCGGCGCGGCTGGGCAGGCCGGCAAGCAGCGGGCGCACGGCGGGATCGTCGGCCACGGCGCGCGACAGCACGATGTCGCCGCCGGCCGACTGGCCCTGCAGCCGCGCCGCCATGTTCACCGTACCGCCGAAGTAGTCGAGGCGGTCGTTGAGTGTTACGACGATGCAAGGCCCGGCATGCACGCCGAGCTTGACCACCAAGCCGCTGTCCACGCCGTGCTCGCGCGCGAAGCGGTCGTCGAACGCCGTAATCGCCTCGCGAATCGCCAGCGCGGCGGCCGCGGCTTCCGCCGGATCGGTGAAGGCGGCCATGACCGCGTCGCCGATCGTCTTCACCACCGCGCCATTGTGATCGCGCACCACGCGGCCCAGCACGGCGAAATGCTCGCGCACCAGATTGAAGGCCTGGGCGTCGCCGATGCTCTCGTACATCGCCGTCGAGCCGCGCAGATCGGTGAACAGGATCGCCACCTGGCCGACGCCGGCCTCGTCGCCGGGCCGCAGCGTGGCGCCGGCGAACAGGTCGCGGAACGCCTGCAAGGTCGTGACCTCGTGCGCGGTGAGCGCGTCGCGCACCCACTCGCGTGTCTCGATCAGCATCGCCAGCTCGAAGCCGGCGTCGTTGACAAAGTCGATGGTGCCCGCCGCACTCACCGGCAGCGCTTCGACACCGGTGGCGCTCGCGCGCAGCCCGGGAAACGCGCCGCCCTCATGCTCGATCTCGACGCTTCCGCCGGGATGCAAGGTGCGCAGGCGATAGCGGCCCGGCGCGATGTCGATGCTCACCGTGCGGCGCTCGCCCGGCGCCAGAAGCTGCTGCACGACGACATGCGGCGTGACGCTAGGGCCGCTGAGGCAAAAGCCGCTGCCGGCCACCGGGCGCAGCGAAGCGGCCGGCGCGAAACCCAGCTCGACATTGCGCGCGAAGTCGCGGCCGTACTCGATGTTGCAGGAGGCGCAATGCGCGCCGCGCGGCAGCTGGTCGAGCGACGGCACCGCGACCTTGGCGCCGCGGCAATTGGTGCACAGCAGATTCCAGCGCATGTCGAGCATGCCGCTCTTCACGCCGGCGAGGCAGAGCTCGATGGCGTGCCGCTCCGGCACTTGCCACAGCCGCGCCAACGCCTTGGGCCTGATGTTCTGCAGATCGACGTCCATCGAGCCGCGGATGTGCTCGACCAGGCGCCGCGCCAGACCGTGCGCGTAACCGGTGCCCTCGGCCAGGGTGATCGCCGCCTCGGCGCGCTCAGCCGCGCCCGACGGTGGCGCCGGCGGCGGGAAGTCGAAGACGGTCGGCCGCTCGCCGCGCAGGAAGGCCGCGGCCTCCTCGACGCGTCGCTTGACCGCCGCGCCCGCCTTCTCGGTCAGGCGCCGCCCGGTGAGCCGGCCGAGCCAGGTCAGCGGCTCCCATTGCAGGGCATAGCTTACCCGCGAGCCGGTCCCCTCGGCGACGATCTCGAAGACCGGGCCGAATCGCGCGAACGGGCCCTTGGAGAAAACGCGTGTCTGGCGGAACTGGCGGTTGGTCACCCACTCGTAGGGCTTCTCCTCCCAGGCCAGCTCCATGCCGGCGACCTTGCCGGTGCCACGGCGCAGCACGGTGCCGTTGGCCTGCGGGAGCTCGTCGAGCGTGTAGGCGGGCAGGCCCAGCGCCTCGTTGAAGCGGTTGGTGTCGGCGATCACCGGCCACAGGCGCGCGGGCGACAGATCCTGGAAGTGCCAAACCCAGTCGCGTCGCGGCATGGACCTTTCCCCTCACCAGTCGAGCCGGCGGGCCAGCCAGGTCGGATGCACGCCCTGCCTTTCGGCCGCCGCCATCATGGCCGCGATATCGGCCGTGCCGTCCATACGCAGGAAGTCGTCCTTGTGGATGCCGCTGGCGAGCAGAAGGCTGTCCAGCCCGGCGGCGCGCGCCCCGGCGATGTCCGTGCGCAGCGAATCGCCGACGCACAAGACGCGACTCGGGTCGGGGTCGCCCAGCATCGAGAGCGCCCTTGCGTAGACCGGCGCGTGCGGCTTGCCGTGATACATCACCGTGCCGCCCAGCGCCTCGTAGCGCTGCGCCAGCGAACCGGGGCAGTACTCCAGCCTTCCGGCATAAAGGACCACGAGGTCGGGATTGGCGCAGATGAAGGCCGCGCCATTGCCGTACGCCGCCTGCATCACGTCCTCGAAGTCGGCCGGGGTCAGGCCCGGCCGCACCAGGGAATTGGCCAGGATGAAATCGCTCGCGGCGGGGTCCTCGACACGCTCGATATCCAGCGCGTCGAAGAAGCCCGGGTCGCGCCCGGCGCCGAGCACGAAGCCGCGCCGTCCGAGATCGCGATAGAACGGATCGGCATCGGCGCGGCCGCGCGTCGAGAGGCCACGCCAGCTCTCGTCGCCCGAGGTCAGCATGTCCTGATAGAGGTCGCGCGGCACGCCGATCCCGGCCAGATGCGGCGTCACCGAGAGCGAGCGGCGCGCGGCGTTGGACAGCAGCAGCACCGGCTTGCCGATCCGCTTAAGCGCCTCGAGCGCCGGCAGCACGCCATCGAACGGCTTCACGCCGTCATGCAGCACGCCCCAGACGTCGAGGATGAAGGCGTCGTAGCGATCGGCGACATCGCGCAGGCCTTTGATCTCTTTCATGCGATGGGGCTCAACTCAGCATCTTGGGCGGGCGATAGAGCGGGAAGCCATTGTAGGGCGTCGAGCGGTCGTGGTCGGGCACCGTGTAGAACGAGGAGCGCGCATTGTTGTGCAGCCCGCCATCGACGCGCACCTGGGTGCCGGTGATGTAGGCCGCCGCCTCGCTCAGCAGGAAGACGACGGCGGCGGCGATCTCCGATTCCGTGCCGTGGCGCTTCAGCGGCACGCGGCCGACGACACCGCGCAGCACGTCGTGTGCGCTCTCGGGATAGCGGTCGAGGCCGGAGGAGGCGATGAAGCCCGGCACCACGCTGTTCACGCGTACGCCCGAATGCGCCCATTCGACAGAGGCGGTGTAGGTGAAGTTCGCCTGCCCGGCGCGCGCCGCGCCGTTGTGGCCCATGCCGGGCATGCCCAGCTCCCAGTCGGCGCCGACATTGACGATGGCGCCGCCATTGGCCTCCATCCACCGCAGATAGACCTCCTTCGACACCAGGAAGGTCGCGGTCATGTTGTTGGCGACCACGGCGTTCCAGCCGTTGAGGGAAATGTCGCGCAGCTTGGCCGGGAATTGGCCGCCGGCGTTGTTGACCAGCCCGTCGATGCGGCCGGTGGCGGCGAGCACGGCGTCGATCGCCTCTTTCACTTCGTGCTCGCGCCTGAGATCGGCGGCGTGGATCACGGTGTCGGGATCGCCCAACTCCTCGCGCACCTCCTCCAGCTTCGAGCGCGTGCGGCCGATCAGCGCCAGCCGCGCGCCCAAGGATCGCAGCTCGTGCGCGGCGCAGCGGCCCAGCCCGCTGCCGCCGCCTGTGACGATGATGGTCTGCCCGGCGAACAGGTCGGGGCGGAAGATCGAGCGATAGGATTGCATCAGTCGGCCTTGATGTTGGCGGTCTTCACCACGTCGGCCCATTTCGCGATCTCGGACTTCAGGAAGCTCGCCAACTCGGCCGGCGTCGAGCCCACGGCCTCGGCGCCGAGGTCCGCCAGGCGTTGACGCATCGCCGGCTCGGCCATGATCTTCGCCACGTCGCGATGCAGGCGTTCGATCACCGTCGGCGGCGTCCCGGCCGGCGCGAGCAACGCGTTCCATTCCGATATCTCGCAACCGCTGACGCCCGCCTCGGCGAGCGTCGGCACGTCGGGCGCGGCGGGCGAGCGCTTCGGACTGGTCACCGCCAGCGCACGCACGCGGCCAGCCTTCGCGTGCGGCCAGGCCGCGCTCATGTTGCCGAAGTAGAACGGGACATGGCCGGCCGCGATGTCGATGATCGCCTGCCCACCACCCTTGTAGGGGATGTGCTGGATGTCGGTCCCGGTGCGCAGCTTGAAGAGTTCGGCGGCGAGATGCTGCGCCGAGCCGTTGCCGGACGACGCATAGGACAACTTGCCGGGTTGCGCCTTGGCCAGCGCCACCAGCTCCGCGACATTGCGGGGTGGAAAGTTCGGCGCCGCCACCAACAGCTCGGGCACGACGACCAGCAGCGAGATCGGCGCGAAATCATCGGGGGTGCGATAGGCCATCTTCGCGTGCAAGGACGGGTTGACCGCATGGGCAAAGGCACCCATCAGCAGGGTATGCCCGTCGGGCGTCGCCTTGGCGACGACCTCGTCGCCGATCATGCCGCCCGCGCCCGGCCGATTCTCGACGATCACGCCCTGGCCCAGCGCCTCCTGCAGTGCCGGCTGGATCATCCGTGCCACCGTATCGGCGCCACCACCCGGTGCGTACGGCACGATGATTCGCACCGGGCGCGACGGGAACGACTGCGCATGGCCGATCACGGGCGTGGCGAGCGCCATAGCGGCCGTGGCACCCAACGCGCGGCGTCTGGTCAGGATCATCGAGTGGCTCTCCAAGCTAACGTGGTCGCATAGTGACGCAGCGCGGCGCCGCCCTCAATGCGCGCCGGCTGGGCTCAGGCGCTCTTTCGACCAAGGACATTGAGCCGCGCCGCCGCGCCCACTATCTTCGCCGCGACCATGGACCTTTCCGATCACGCCTGCGACCTGCATCGACGTGTGCGCACCCGCGCGCCGCTCGTGCACTGCATCACCAATCCCGTCGCGATGGACACCGCCGCCAACGCGGTGCTGGCAATCGGCGCCTCGCCGGTCATGGCGCATGCGCGCGAGGAGGTCGCCGAGATCGTCGCGTTGGCCGACGCGCTCACCATCAACATCGGGACGCTGGTGCCGGAGCGGATCGACGCCATGATCGAGGCGGCGCGCGCCGCGCGGGCGGCCGGCAAGCCCTGGGTGTTCGACCCCGTCGGCGTCGGCGCCACCCGCCTGCGCCGCGCCACCGCGCAGTCGCTGCTGGCGTTGAAACCCACGGTCGTGCGCGGCAACGCCTCGGAGATCATGACGCTCTCGGGCATCGCCGGCGTCGCGGCGCGCGGCGTCGACAGCGCGCGCGACAGCGCCGAGGCCGAGACACCGGCGCGGACGCTGGCCGCCTCGCTGGGCGCTGTCGTCGTGGTGACCGGCGCGGTCGACATCGTCACCGACGGCACGCGCGCCCTGCGCATCGCCAACGGCCATCCCTGGATGCCGCGCGTCACCGCGCTCGGCTGCGCGCTGACGGCGATCACCGGCGCCTTCCTCGCCGTCGGCGACGACGCGCTGCGTAGCGCTGCCGTCGCCACAGCGCTGTTCGGCCTGGCCGGCGAGATCGCCGCGCGCGACGCGCGCGGGCCCGGCTCGTTGCGCGTCGGCCTGATGGACGCCTTGCACAATCTTGACGCGGCCACGATCCGCGCCGGCCTGCGCGTGTCCTGAGCCGATCACACCGGCGGGCGCCTCGTGTGCCAGTCGGTGGCGCCCTGGAAAGCGTGGCCGGCGCGCAGCACCAGCGCCTCGTCGAAATGCCGGCCGACCAGCTGGAAGCCGATCGGCATGCCCGACGCCGTGAAGCCGCCTGGCAAAGTGATCGTCGGGCTGCCGCTCATGTCGAAGGGCGCGGTGAAACGCAGGCGGGCCGCGATCTCCTTGGGCTCACGGCCGCTGGCTTCCATCGCCGCCCAGGTCTGCGCCGCGCGGTTCATCGCCGGCACCAGCAGCAGGTCGATATCCCGCATCAGGTGCGCCAGCGCGCCGGTGAAGTTCTGGCGCTCGGTCCAGATCTTCGAGATGGTGAGGCCATCGACCGAGCGGCCGCGCTCCAGCAGGCCGCGCAACACCGGGCCGTAGCGGCCGGCGCGCGACGGGAAGGTCGCCTCGTGCGCCACCGCGGCCTCGACGGCGCACAGCGTCGCCCATTCGGCGACGATCCAGTCCACCGACGGCACGCTCACCGGCACGATGCGCGCGCCCAGGCCGCCCAGCACGCGCGCGGCCTCCTCGGCCACACCCAGCACGTCGGCGTCGGCCACGGACATCAACGTGCGGTCGATACCGATGCGCAGGCCGCGCACGCCACCGTCGATGCCGGCGAGATAGTCCGGCACCGGTTCGGGCGACGCGGTGGGATCGTTGGCATCGGCGCCGGCGATGGCGCCGAGCATGGCCGCGGCGTCGATGGCGCTGCGCGTCATCGGGCCGATATGGTCCATCGAGCCGGCCAGCTCGAAGACGGCATAGCGGCTGACACGGCCCCAGGTCGGCTTCAGGCCGGTAATGCCATTGGCGGTCGAGGGGAAGCGGATCGAGCCGCCGGTGTCGCTGCCCAGCGAGCCGAAGCACAGCCCGGCCGCCGTCGCGACGCCCGAGCCGCTCGACGACACGCCGGTCCAGGCGTCCGCCCGCCACGGATTGACGGGACGGACGATCTCGGGGTGATGCGCACCGAAGGCGCCCTCGGTGAGCTGCAGCTTGCCCAGCGACACCGCGCCGGCTTCCGCCAGCTTCACCACGACGGTCGCGTCGTGATTGGGCCGAAAGTCGCGATGGATCGCCATGCCGGCGCCGGTGGGAATGCCTTTGGTGTAGCAGAGATCCTTCACAGCGATCGGCACGCCATGCAGCGGCCCGCGCACACGGCCGGCGCCGATCTCCGCGTCGGCGGCCTTGGCTTGCCGCAGCGCCAGATCGGCGGTGACAGTGGCGTAGGCGTGAAGCTTGGGATCGAGCGCGGCGACACGCTCCAGCATCGCGGCGGTCAGCTCGACCGATGACAGCTTGCGCGCGGCGATGGCGCGGCCGGCCTCGACCAGACCCATGTACCAGGGATTGTTCACTTCTAGTCTCCCCTCACGCCGCGTGATCGGCGGCCTTACGCAACAGATCGAGCGATCGCGCCCGATCATCCGGCCTTACCAACGCCGAAAAGCCGGCCAGCCGTTGCTCCAGCCACTCCGGCGCGATCCGGCGCAGCTGCTCGATCTCCGCCGCCGCGCGCGCCATGTCGCCCAGCCCGGCATAGTTCAGCGCCAGGTAATGGATGATCGGCGCGTAACCCGGCTGCTGGCGCTTACCGAGATTGCCCCACTCAACACCGCGCGCGTAGTCGGCGTCGACAAAGCTGCCGGCGCACAGGCAGGTATAGGCGTTGTATTGCTGCGGATCGCGCGGGCTGATGCGCAACGCCTCGCGCAGGCGCCGCGTGCCGTTGGCCGTGTCGCCCGAGGCGACCTCGGCCCAGCCCAAGGCAATCAGCGTGCTCACGTCGTTGGGGTTGTGCCGCCAGGCATCGCGCATGTCCTCGAGCGCCTCGTCGAACTTCTGCGCGATCCACAGTGCCGCGCCGCGATAGACGCGCGCCAGATAGTTGCCGCGATCGAGCTCCAGCGCGCGGCTGCCATGCTCGATAGCGCGCGCGACAGCGACCTCGGGCGAAAGTCCGGTGCGAAAATTGGCGTGCTGCCAGTACGCGAAGGCCAAGGTCGAGAGCGCCCGGCCGCAGCTCGCGTCGAGCCGCAACGCCTCCTCGGCCTGGGCGATGGCGTGGTCGCGCAGGCGCGTGTCGACGCGGACATAGGACTGCCAGGCGTCGGCCCAGGCGCGCAACGCGAGTTCGTGCGCGCCGAAGTGGGTTGGTCGCGCACGCCTCATGATCGCCACCTCGGCCGCCTCGACCTCGGGCGCCACGGCGGCGACGATGCGGCGCGTGATGTCCTCCTGCACGTCGAAAACATCCTCGACCACGCTGTCGTAGCGCTCGGCCCAGAGATGGCCGCCGCTGAGCGCATCGATCAGCTGGGCGTTGATGCGCGCGCGCTTGCCAGACAAGCGCACACTGCCTTCCAGCGCATAGCGGACACCCAGCTCGCGCGCGACCTGGCGCACGTCGACGGCGCGGCCCTTGTAGGTGTAGGCGCTGTTGCGGGCGATCACGAACAGCGAGGAGAAGCGCGACAGCTCGGTCGTGACGTCCTCGCAGATACCGTCGACGAAGGCCTCGTCGGCGGGACTGTGGCCCAGATTGTCGAACGGCAGCACGACGATCGAGGGCCGCGCCGGCAGGGTGAGCGAAGGCTGCACCGCCGGCGCCGGGCCGTCGTCGACCACCGCCCAGGCGCGCAGCGGGCGCGTGATGTTGTGCAGGCGCCGTTCGCCAAGATCGAGCAGCGGCAGCTCGATCTTGCCGTCGATGTCCTCGCGCACGCGGTCCGACAGCAGGATGCCGCCGGCTTCGGCCAGCGACTGCAGCCGCGCGGCGATATTCACGCCGTCGCCGAGGATATCGTCACCTTCGACCACGACATCGGCGACGTTGACGCCGATGCGCAGCTGCACCCGCCGCTCGGCGGGGATTTGCGCGCCGCTGCGCTGGGTGCCGGCCTGGATCTCGACGGCGCAGCGCACCGCCTCGACCGCCGATTCGAGCTCGATCAAAGCGCCGTCGCCGGTCGTCTTGACCACGCGCCCGCCGTGGCGCTTCACCGCCGGCTCGACGACATCGCGGAAGACCGCGCCCACCGCCCTGAGCGCGCCGGCTTCGTCGGCCTCGACCATGCGGCTGAAGCCCACGACATCCGCACAGAGGATGGCGCTGAGGCGCCGCTTCACATCGTGGCGCCGATCTTCCACGGTTCGAACTCGTCGTCGCCGATGCCCATCGCCTCGCTCTTGGTCTGCTCGCCCGAGGCGACGCGCAGGATCAGATCGAAGATGCGCTGGCCGGATTGTTGGATGCTTTCCTCGCCATCGACGATGGTGCCGCAATTGATGTCCATGTCGTCGGTCATGCGGCGCCAGAGCGAGGAGTTGGTGGCGAGCTTGATCGAGGGCGTCGGCTTGCAGCCGAAGACGCTGCCGCGGCCGGTGGTGAAGCACAGCACATTGGCGCCGCCCGCGACCTGGCCGGTCGCCGCGACCGGGTCGTAGCCCGGCGTGTCCATGTAGACGAAGCCCTTGGCGGTGATCGGCTCGGCGTATTTGTAGACGTCGACCAGATTGGTCGTGCCGCCCTTGGCCACGGCGCCCAGCGATTTCTCGAGGATGGTCGTCAGACCGCCCGCCTTGTTGCCGGGCGACGGGTTGTTGTTCATCTCGCCACCGGTGCGGGCGCAGTGGTCTTCCCACCACTTGATGCGCTCGACGATCTTCTCGCCGACCGCGCGGTTCACGGCGCGGCGCGTCAGCAGGTGCTCGGCGCCGTAAATCTCCGGCGTCTCGCTCAGCACCGCCGAGCCGCCGTTGCGCACCAGCAGGTCGACCGCCGCGCCCAGCGCCGGATTGGCGGAGATGCCGGAATAGCCGTCGGAGCCGCCGCATTGCAGGGCGAGGATCAACTCGCTGGCGGGGATCGGCTCGCGCTTCACATTGTTGGCCTCGGGCAGCAACTCCTTCAGGAACGACACGGCGCGGCCGACGGTCTTCGCCACGCCGCCCTCCTCCTGGATCGCCATCGGGATCAGCTTGGGCCCTTCCTTCAGGCCCTCGGCGTGCATCAGGCCGGAGATCTGGTTGGTCTCGCAGCCCAGGCCAAGCACCACCACCGCGGCCATGTTGGGATGGCGCGTGTAGCCGGCCAAGGTGCGGCGCAGCACATCCATCTCCAGGCCCGAGGCCGCCATGCCGCAGCCGCCGCCGTGTGTGAGTGGCACGACGCCGTCGATGTTGGGATAGGCTTCGAGCACCGGGCCGAGCTTGGCCGCGATCATGCGGCTGGTCGCGGCCGAGCAGTTCACCGTGGTGACGATGCCGATGTAGTTGCGCGTCGCGGCGCGGCCATCGGCGCGACGATAGCCCTGGAAGGTCGCGGGGTTGGCGACATAGTCGGTCGGCCGCGCATCGGCGCAGAAAGCGTAGTCGCGCTCGAAATCGCCCATGGCGCAGTTGTGCGTGTGGACATGGGTGCCGACCGCCAGATCCGACGTGGCGAAGCCGATGATCTGGTTGTACTTGCGGATCGGCTCGCCTTGCTTCACCGCGCGGGTCAGCATTTTGTGGCCGGCGGGAATCGTCTGCATCGCCTTGGCGCCGGGCTCGACCTCGGTTCCGGGCAATATGTCCATGCGCGCGACGACGACATTGTCAGCGGCGTGCAGGCGGATGGCTAAGGGCGCGGCCATGGGTTCCTCCGATTTGCGCAGCAGCCTAGACCGAAAAGCTTCACCCCGCGAGCAGCAGCATGACGCCGGCCACCGACGACATTACGCCGACGATGACGCGCGGTCCCAACGACGTGGCGCGAATCGCGATGGCGCCGAAGACCAAGGTGAACAGCGGATAGGTCGCGATCAGCGGCGACACCAGGCTGACGGGTCCGCCAGCCAGCGCCATGTACATCAGCAGCACGGCCAGGCCGTTGCACAGGCCGACGCCGGCGAAGACCGCCGCGCCTTGCCGTGTGACGCGGCCCAGGGCGCCGGCGCGCGCCGCGACGACCAGCAGCACGAGGCTCGAGACGCTGTAGCCGACCAGCCCGGCGGCGAAGGGCGCCGGCCACAACGCGAGGCCGACCTTCACCGCCGGCTGGATGGCGCCGCGGATCGCGGCGGCGGCCAGCGGCAAGAGCAACGCCCAGAGCGGCCAGCCGGATGTGGCCGAGGCGCTGCTCGGCCACGACAGCAGGAACACCCCGGCGACGATCACCGCGAGGCCCCCGAGCTGCGCCAGGCCCGGCCGCTCGCCCAGCACGATGAAGGCGCCCAGCACGGCGAAGAGCGGCGTGAGATTGCCCAGCGCGCCGGCGACGGTTGGACCCATATTGCGGTTGGCGGCGAAGGTCAGCACGGTGACGGCGGCGGGGAACAGCAGGCCGACGGCGGCGAAGATCGCCACCGCCCCATCGTTGGCCGCGGCGACATCGATGGTGAAGGGCGCGGCCAGCCAGAACAGCACCGTCGCCGTCGGCACGCTGACGGCGGCCCCGGCCAGCGGCGGCATGTGGCGCAGCCCGATCTGCGCGAGGACGAGCGCCAGCGCGAAGCACACGGCCGAGGCGAGAGCGATGACCACCGACGTCATTGCCCGATCATAGCCACGTGGCATCGTTCACAAGTTGGTGCGCGGCGCGAGGTTCCGACTAGAGGAACCCGCGGCCGCCACTTAGGGTGGCGACATCATGCCAAAGGAGGGCTGTCATGATCGGCTACGTGACGTTGGGGACCAATGATCTCCCCCGCGCGGCGAAGTTCTACGACGCGATCGCCGCGGAGCTGGGGGCGAAGCGCATTATGGAGTTCGACGGCTTCATCGCCTGGTCCGGCGGCGGCGCCGGTATTGGGTTGACCAAGCCCTATGACGGCAAGGCGGCCACTATCGGCAACGGCGTGATGGTGGCGCTCGCGGCCAAGGACAAGGCGCAGGTCGATCGCCTGTACAATCTGGCGATGTCGATGGGCGCGACCGACGAGGGCAAGCCCGGACCGCGCGGCGACAATTTCTACGCCGGCTACTTCCGCGATCCCGATGGCAACAAGCTCAACGCCTTCGTGATGGGCTGATCACGCACGCGCCTGGCGCCTCAGCAGACCTTGGTGCGCCGCCACCCGGCGGCCACCGCTTCCGCTTCGCTACAGAACCAACGCTCGCCACGCGCTGGATTGATCTTCGTCGCGTTGTAATGGCGGCAGCCGGGCGGATGGTAGATGCGCTCGCCCCGGGTCGAGACGTTTCCCTTGATCAGGCATCCGGCTGGCGGCGTCGCCGGATCGCGCGTCTGCGCAATCGCCGCCGCCATGTCCGACGACAGCGTCGCCAGCAGGAGCGCCAGTATCCGCGTCGATACCATCAGCGGAGCCTAGCTCTTGTTTAGGGGCGCTTCAGTGCATATACACTTGTTTGACCAGATGGCGTCGCGCGACTAGGGTCGGCGCGAAACGCGAGGAGACTTCCATGACCGCCTGCATCGTGGGCTGGGCCCATTCCAAGTTCGGCAAGCTCGACGGCGAGACCAGCGAATCGCTGGTCGTGAAGGTCGCCAGCGAGGCGATGGCGCATGCCGGCATCGAACCCCGGGATGTCGACGTGATCTACGTCGGCAACATGAACGGCGGCTTCGTGAAGCAGGAGTTCCACTCCTCGCTGCCGCTGCAGACCCATCCCGATCTGCGCTTCAAGCCCTCGACGCGGGTCGAGAACGCCTGCGCCACGGGATCGGCCGCGATCCACATGGGCATCAACTCGCTCTCGGCAAAGAAGGCGCGCTTCGTGCTGGTGGTCGGCGTCGAGAAGATGACCGAGCTCAACAGCGCACAGGCCGGCGACGTGCTGATCAAGGCGTCCTATGTCGCCGAGGAGGCCGAGATCGAGGCGGGTTTCGCCGGCATCTTCGGCAAGATCACCTCGGCCTATTTCCAGCGCTACGGCGACAAGTCCGACGCGCTGGCGCGCATCGCCGTCAAGGCGCACAAGAACGGCATGAAGAACCCCTACGCGCATTTCCAGCGCGAGTTCGACTACGCCTTCTGCCGCAATCCCTCGGACAAGAACCCCTTTGTCGCCGGCCCGCTGAAGCGCACCGACTGCTCGCCGGTGACCGACGGTGCCGCCGCGGTGATCCTCGCCGACAGCGACACGGCGCTGGGCATGAAGCAGGCGATCGCGTTTCGCGCCGCCGAGCACGTCAACGACTTCCTGCCGATGAGCAAGCGCGACATCATCCAGTTCGACGGCCCGACCTTGGCCTGGCAGCGCGCGCTCGCATCGGCGCGGCTCGACCTCCTTGATCTCAGCTTCGTCGAAACGCATGACTGCTTCACCTCGGCCGAGCTGATCGAGTACGAGGCGATGGGACTGACGCCGCGCGGCCAGGGCGAGCGCGCCATCCTCGAGGGCTGGACCGAGCGCGACGGCAAGCTGCCGGTCAACGTCTCCGGCGGGCTGAAGGCCAAGGGCCATCCGGTCGGCGCCACCGGCGTGTCGATGCACGTGATGAGCTCGATGCAGCTCGCCGAGGCCGCCGGCTCGATGCAGCTCGCCGCGCCGAAGCTCGGCGCCGTGTTCAACATGGGCGGCGCCGCGGTGGCGAACTACGTCAGCATCCTGGAGCGGGTGAAGTAGGCTCAGCCGGCCACGCGCCGGTAGATATCCTCCAGCGCGCGGCAGAGGCGCTCGCAGTCGCAGACGGCTGAAGCGGCGAGCCGCGCGCGCATGCTCTCGCGCATCCGGCTCAGCATCGCCGGTGTCGCTGGATCGGTCGCCAGCGCGACCGCCCGCTCGACATAGGCCGCCTCGTCCGCGAGGCACCAATCGCCCAGCCCGGCGGCGACGATCAACGATTTGCTGGTGCGCGAGACCCAGCGGTCGCCGTCGAACGCGAGAACCGGTACGCCCTGCCACAACGCCTCGGTCGTCGTCGTGCCGCCATTGTAGGGAAACGTGTCGAGCGCGATATCGACGTGCGCATAGGAGGCGAGGAAGTCGAAATGCGCGACGCGGCCTTCCAGGTCGATGCGCGCGGCGTCGATACCGGCCTTCGCGAAGCGCGCCAGCACCGCCTCGCGACTCGACGCGTCACTGAGCTCGCCGTTGCGCAGATAGAGGCGCGACGTCGGCACGCGCCCGAGGATCGCCGCCCAGGCCGCGATCACGCCGTCGGTGATCTTGTACTGCGAGCCCAGGCAGCCAAAGGTGATATGGCCGTTGGCCCGGCACGGCGGCGGCACGACGTCGGGTACGGGATAGGCCACCTCGAAGGCGAGGTAGCTGCCGGGCACGCGCCATACCCGCTCGCTGTAGTGCCGCTCCTCGCGCTTGGGAATCACTTGATCATCGCCGACGATGTGGCCATAGCCCGGCATCCCCGACGTCGCGAACATGTTGAACCAGCCGACAATCGCCGGCGCCGGCTGGCGCAGATAGAGGCCCAGGCGGCCGGGCACGCTGTAGCCGTTGAGGTCGACCAGCACGTCGACGTCGATGCGACGGATGTAGTCGGCGAGTTCGGCGGTGCCGGCGTTGCGGATGCGATGCACCACGTCGGCGTCGTGATCGCGATAGCCGACTTCGGCCGACGGCAGGCCACCATCGGCGAACAGGTGCAGCTCGAAGGCGGCGCGGTCGTGCCGGTTGATCACGCCGTAGACCGGCTTCATCCAGTTGGCCGCGCCAAAGAACGAGGAGAGGTAGCCGACCTTGAGCTTGTCGCCGGCTGCGCGCTTGCGCCGCGCCGCCCGCGGCGGCGCCTTGATCGACGCCGCCTCGGCGCGCGCCCAGTCTCGACGCGCGCGCAGCACGCTGGCGTTGTCGGCGCGCGGGTCGCCCGGGATCGCCACGGCCTTGTTCATCAGCGCCATGACGCCATGCGCGGCATCGGGCGTGTCCCTGATTTGCGCGAACTGGTCGAGCGCCGCCTCGACCTCGCCCAGCGCGAAACGGGCGCGACCCAGGGCCAACCGCACGGGCGCGGCGTCGGCGCCACAAGCGATCGCGCGCGCCAGCGCCCGCGCCGCCTCGCCCTGCGCGCCAAGAGATTGAACCGCCGCCCCCAGCCCGTACCAGGCTTCGGCGGCGTGCGGTGTGATCGCCAGCGCCGCGCGGTACAACGCGATCGCTTCGTCCAGGCGGCCGGCCTCGTGTGCGCGGTCGGCCTCGGCGAGCGCGTCGTTCGTGCTCATGACGCGCGGGCGCGCCGCGCCGCCTTGCGCCTTGCGGCAAGACCGGCGACGACGCAGTCGATCAGGAAATGCACCATCTCGGGCGCCGGCGCGGCGTCGAGCCGGCCGATGCGGCCATCGCCCTCGACCAGGGTGACGACGCCATGCAGCGCGCCCCAGGTCGAGAGCGCCGCGACACGTCGCTCCTCCTCGCTGGCGGCGGGATCGAGCGGGCGCAGCGCGTCCTGCAGCAGCGCCAGCGGCCGCTCCAGGGTGGCGCGATACCACGCCTCGCGCGTCGCCGAGGCCTTGGGCAGCGGCTCGAACGCCGCGGCCCAGAGCCTGTGGTTCTTCGTGGTGAAGGCGATATAGGCGTCGGCCATGGCGTGGAGCTGGCGCACCGGATCGCTCTCGTGCGCCGAGGACAGCGCCGCCGTCAGCCCGTCGACCGTGCGCGCCGTGACGTGGCGGATCAGGTCGTCGAGATTGGCGAAGTGGTTGTAGATCGTGCCCGGCGTGTAGCCGATCGCCGCCGCGATCTCGCGCGCGTTGGCCGCCGACGTGCCACCCTGCGCCACCAGGCGCTCGGCGGCGTCGATGATCATCGTGCGTAGTTCCTGCGGACTGTGGTCGGAGCGGCGGGCCATGGATTCCGATTGGAATGAACAACGTTCAATATTTCCGTTGACTCGCCTGGGCGCAAGGCTCAATATTGAACGATGTTCAATATTGTCGTTTCACAGGAGGGAACGATGATCACGGTCAGGCATGAGGCGTGCTGGACGCGCGAGGCGATCGCCGAGATCGTCGTGGCGTTGGGCCGTTCACCGGCGAATATCGACGACGAAACGCCGATGCCCGAGGCGCTGGGCGATTCGCTCGACGCCATCGAGGTGGCGCTGGGCGTCGAGCGGCGCATCGGCGTGACGCTGAGCGACGACGATCTCTCGCATGTGCCGACCTTCGGCGCCCTGGTCGACCTGATCGCAGAGCGGGCCTGATCGGCGTTGCCCAATCGTGGCGGACGCGGCTAGATCGCGTCCGTCATGTCTCTTTCCTCCCCCTTCACCATCGCGCGCATCGAGACCTTCGTCTTGCGCGTGCCGATCGACAAGCCGGTGATCGCCGCTTTCGGCACCTTCACCGATCGCGTCGCCGTGCTGGTGCGCGTCGAGGATGGCGACGGCGCGCATGGCTGGGGCGAGATCTGGAGCAACTTCCCGTCCTATGGTGCGGAGCATCGCGCGCGCGTGCTGCACACCGCCGTGGCGCCACGCGCACTGCGCCAGACGGTGAGCGATCCCGCCGCCCTGTGGCGCGCGCTTAGCGCCGCGACCCATGTCTGGGCGGTGCAGAGCGGCGAGCCCGGCCCGCTGGCCGCCGCGCTGGCCGGATTCGACCAGGCGGTGTGGGACCTCGCCGCGCGGCGTGCCGGCACGCCGCTTAGCACCCTGCTCGGCGGCACGTCGACCGCGGTGCCGGTCTATGCCAGCGGCCTCAATCCCGGCGACGGCCCGGCGATCGTCGAGCGCAAACGCGCCGAGGGCTATCGCGCCTTCAAGCAGAAGATCGGCTTCGGCGAGGACACCGACCTCGGCAATCTGCGCACGTTGCGTCGGGTGCTGCGCGAGGGCGAGCGACTGATGGTCGATGTCAACCAGGGCTGGAGCGTCGAGCAGGCGGTGCGTCTGGCGCCCGCCATGGCCGGGTTCGCGCTCGACTGGGTCGAGGAACCGATCGTCGCCGACCGGCCCGAAGCCGAGTGGCGCGCCTGCGTGGCGGCCTACGACGTGCCGCTGGCCGGTGGTGAGAATTTGCGTGGTGACGATCTGTTCTCGGCGGCGGGTGGCGACGTGCTCTACGTGATCCAACCCGACATCGGCAAGTGGGGCGGCGTCAGCGGCTGCCTCGCGGTCGGCCGCGCCGCCGTGGCCGCCGGCAAGCGCTACTGTCCGCATTGGCTGAGCGGCGGTGTCGGCTTGATGCACTCCGCCCACGCGCTGGCGGCCGCCGGCGGCGCCGGAAGCCTGGAGGTCGACGCCAACGACAACCCACTGCGCACCACGCTGATCGCGGTGCCGGCGTTGCGCGACGGCGCGCTGCCGCTCCCTCGGGCGCCGGGCATCGGCGTCGAGCCCGACCTGGAGGCCTGCGGTCGCTGGCTGGCCGATCGGCGCGAGAGCCATTGATGTCCGACAGCGCGCCCGATCTCGGTGAGGTCCGCCTCTTTCTCGAGGAGATCTGCGGCGAGCTCTGCCGCATGGATCATGTCGCGCGCGATGGCGTGCAGGCCGAGGCTATCGTGGTGCGCCGCGAGGTGTCGTTGGGCCGACCCGGCGCCTTCGCCGATCTGCACGTCGCGCCCGCGAGCGGCGCGCCGTACTTCGTCGAGGTGAAGTGGGGCTATAGCGGCCGCGAGCTGATCGAGCGCCTGGCGCGCAAGTACGATCGCAATCCCGACTCCGACGCGCGAACACTGTTGATAGTCAGCGATCTGGTCGACGGCGCGGAATGGACCGCCACGCTGGCGCGCCTGCGCGAGCGGCTGTCGCCCGACCTCGCCATCGAAGCCTGGGGCGAGCGCGCGCTGCTCGAGCGCATCAGCGCGGGCTTCGCGCTTGAGCTCGGCGGCCTCACGGGCGGCAGCCTGCGTCTGATCCGCGACGCCGTCATGCGCGCGGAGTGGCGGACAGCCTTCGGCGAGGCGGCCGACGACCGCATGATGCCGACCCTGCTCTGGCACTTCAGCCCGTGGACCTTGGCGCGCCTGCGTCGCGAGCGCGGCCTGGGGCCGGACGACATCATGCGGCCCGGCACGTGTCGCGACATCGTCGTCGTCATCGCCGATCTCTGTGCCTTCTCCAGCTACGTGCGCGACACGCGCGACGACGCGCTGGTGCGCCTGGCGCTCACCTCGTTCTACTCGCAGGCGCGCCAGGCCGTGCTCGACGCCGGCGGCATGATGGACAAGTTCGTCGGCGACGAGGTGATCGGCGTGTTCGGCTATCCCGACGCGCGGCGCGGCGACGCCGAGGCGGCGCTCGCCTGCGCGCGCCGGCTGGTCGATATTGGCGAATCCGTCTCCGACCATTGGCAGCGGCGCATCGATCGCATGCAGGACGCCAAGGGCGTGCACATCGGCGTCGCCATGGGCGATCTCAACCTGATGCGCCTGCGCGCCTTCTCCTCGCGGCACTACGGCTTCATCGGCGAGGCGATCAACATGGCGGCGCGGCTGATGGCAAACGCCGGCCCGGGCGAGATCGTCGTCAGCAACCGCTACCACCAGGCGCTGGGCGACGACGCCGCGAGCCAGTTCGCCGAGACCCCGCCGATCGAAGCCAAGAACGTCGGCCGCATCAAGGCGTGGAAATTCGCGGGCTGAACGCCCGCTACATCGACTTCCAATCGCCGGACTGCTCGAAGGCGAAAGCCGCGCGGTAGATCGTGGGCTCGTCGAAGTGCTTGCCCGTGAGCATCACCGAGGCCGGCAGCCCATCGATGAAGCCGCAGGGCAACGCCATCGAGGGATGATGCGTGATATCGAACGGCGCGGTGTTGGAGATCATGTTCAGCGCGCGCTCGACATAGAGCTCGCGCGGCGCGTCGGGTGGCGGCAGCGGCGTGGCCTTGATCGGCGTCGTGGGCATCAGCAGCAAATCGCACTTCGCGAGCGCCGCGTCATAGGCCGCGGTGAGCAGGCGGGTGATGTTCATCGCCTTGCCGTAGTAGCGGCTGCCGTAGTGCTTGCGGACATAGGTGCCGAGCAACAGAAAGATCTTGGTGGTCTCCGACAGCTCGTCGGCGCGGGTGCGCCAGTGGCGGTGGAAATCCATCAGGCTGGTGACGTAGAGGTCCGGTCGGCTCACGCCATAGCCGTCGCCATACATCATCGTCTGCGTCATGCCCTCGGTGCCAATCGGCGTCCACAACGCGGGCGCCACGAGATGCATGGGGATCGACACCTCCTCGACGATGGCGCCCAGCGTCTCGAAATGCTTCGCCGCCTTGCGCACCTTGGCGTTCACCGCCTCCTCGGCATTGGCCTGCTGGAAGCCCTCCTTGACCACGCCGATCTTCATGCCCTTCACGCCGCCCTCGAGCGCCTTGGTGTAGGCGTGGGTCTTCACGTTGTACTGGCGCGGGTCGTAGCCGTCGGGTCCGGCCAGCACCTCCAGCAGCAACGCGTTGTCGGCCACCGTCCTGGTCATCGGGCCGGTGTGATCGACATAGATCTCGATCGGCATGATGCCGGTATAGGGCACCAGCCCGTGCGTCGGCTTCATGCCGTAGATGCCGCTGAACGAGGCGGGCATGCGGATCGAGCCGCCCTGGTCGCCGCCCAGCGCCATGTCGACCTCGCCCAGCGCCACGACAACCGCGCTGCCCGACGACGAGCCGCCGGCGGAGTAACCCATCTTGAACGGGTTGTGGACGACGCCGGCGGCGTTGGTGTGGCTGCCGCCGGACATGCAGTAGTACTCGCAATGCACCTTGCCGACGATGGTCGCGCCGGCGTCGAGCACGCGCTGCACCACGGTGGCGTCGATGTCGGGCACATAGCCTTCGAGCGTCGAGGCGCCGTTCATCATCGGCACGCCGGCCAGCATGATGTTGTCCTTCAGCGCCACGGTCTTGCCCTTGAGCTTGCCGTTGGCGGCGCCCTTCACCGTGGTCTTCACGTACCAGGCGTTGTGCTTGTTCTCCTCCGGCGCCGGCCGCCTGCCCGGCGTGCGGGGGTACTTCACTTCAGGCAGGTTGTCGGGCATCGCGTCGACGACGTTGTAGGCGCCGATGCTGGGTCGGATCAGCTCGATGAACGACGTGACATCGGCGTCGGTCAGCGACAGGCCGATTTCGTCGGCGGCTGCGCGCAATTGGGTCGGCGTCGGGACTTGCACTGCCATGGTTTCCTCCTCAGGGCGCGAGATGGGTGATGAGAGCGGGGTCGGTCTTGACGGCCGACGCCGCGCCTTCCAGCGCGATGCGGCCGCGATCCATGACGTAGGCGTAGCCCGCGAGATCGAGCGCGAGCTCGATGTGCTGCTCGACGAGGATCACCGTCATCTCGCGTGTCAGCAGGCGCAGGCGATTGGCGATCTCCTCGATCACGCCGACCCAGACGCCTTCGGTCGGCTCGTCGAGCATCAGCAGGCGCGGCCGGCCGAGAATGGCGCGGCCGATGGCGAGCATCTTGCGCTCGCCGCCCGACAGCGTGCCCGCCGTCTGATCGAGTCGCTGCGCCAGCTTGGGGAAGAAGTCGAGCGCGTCATCGATCGCGTCGCGCCTGGACTGACGGATGGCACCCAGCATCAGGTTCTCGCGCACCGAGAGCTTGGAGAAGATGGCGTATTCCTGCGGCACGTAGCCCAGGCCGCGACGGACGCGCTCCTCGGCCGGCACCGTGTTCATCGGCGCGTCCGAGAAGGTGATCGTGCCCGACAGCGGCGGCAGCTCGCCGAACAAGGTGCGCAGCAGAGTCGACTTGCCCGCGCCGTTGCGGCCCAGCACGGCGATGCCGCCGCGCGCGGGCGCCGTCAGCGACACGTCGAACAGCACCTGGCTGCGGCCATAGCCCGCGTCGAGGTTCTGGACGGTGAGGAGGGCCGCGTCAGACACGGGTCGTGTACACCTGCTGGACCTTGGCGGAGCGCTGGATCGATTCGACGTCGCCCTGGTCGAGCACCTTGCCCTGGTCGAGCACCGTCAACCGATCGCAGATGTCACGGATGAAATGCAGGTCGTGCTCGACGATCACCAGCGCGCAATCCGGCTTGATCGGCTCCAGCAGCTCGCCGGTGACCCGGCGCTCCTGCGGGCTCATGCCGCCGGTAGGCTCGTCGAGCAGCAGCAATTTCGGCTTCAGCGCCAGCGCCATGGCGATCTCCAGCCATTGCTGCTGGCCGTGGCTGAGCTCGCCGGCTGGATCGTGCGCGCGCTCGGCGAGGCGGAAGCGTTCGAGCAGCGACCAGACTTCGTCGTCCAGCGCGCGGCGGCGGCGCGAGAACAGCAGGCTGCTGAGCGACTCGCCGGATTGCGCGGCCAGCAGGATGTTGTCGTAGGCCGTGATCTCCGGCAGCACGGCGGTGATCTGGAACTTCAGACTGAGCCCGGCGCGGGCGCGCTCGTAGGGCGTGGCGCGGGTGATGTCGCGGCCGGCGAAGGTGATGCTGCCGCTGTCGGCGAAATGCGCGCCGGCGATCGCCTTCAGAAGCGTGCTCTTGCCCGAGCCGTTGGGCCCGATCAGGCCGTGGAACGAGCCGCTTTGCACGTCGACATCCACGCCGTCGAGCGCGCGCAAGCCACGAAACGATTTGCCGACGCCACGGATCTCCAGCAGCGCCATGGCTCAGCCCCTGTCCTTGCGCCGCGCGCCGTAGCTGCCGATGCGCTCGCGTTCGGACACGAACAGGCCAAGGATGCCTTTGGGCTGGAACA
The DNA here is from genome assembly GCA_964437145.1 of uncultured Rhizobiaceae bacterium. Classification (GTDB taxonomy): domain Bacteria; phylum Pseudomonadota; class Alphaproteobacteria; order Reyranellales; family Reyranellaceae; genus JAFAZJ01. The sequence goes on along the minus strand of CAYTFW010000020.1, from coordinate 26,036 downwards.
TCACGACGACCAGCAGCACGACGCCCAGGATCACCGGCCAGACGCGCTTGATCGCGTCGATGTCGGCCAGCACGTAGGACAGCACCTCGACCACCGCGGTGCCGAGGATCGGGCCGATGATCGTGCCCGAGCCGCCGAACAGGCAGTAGATCACCGCCGCGGTGGACAGGCCGGGACCCATGTTGCCGGGGCCGATGAAGCCCTGATGGTAGCTGTAGAGCGCGCCGCCCAGGCCGGCGACCGCGCCGGCGAGCGAAAAGACCAGCGCCTTGAAGAGCTGCACGCGGTAGCCGAAGAAGGCCAAGCGTTCCTCGTTCTGGCGCATGCCGGCCAGCACGAGTCCGAGCTGCGAGCGCTTGAGGAAGCGCGCGCCGCCATAGACCAGCAGCAGGATACCCAAAGCCAGGCAATAGAACGCCGTGCCTTCGACGAACTCGTAGCCGCCGATCTTCAGCAGCTTGACCGACGACAGTCCGTTGCCGGCGCCGACATACTGCCAGCCCGACACCAGCCGCTCCGCGGCGTAGGAGCCGGTCAGCGTACCCAGCGCGACGAAGATCGTCGTCGGTGGCTTGCGGCCCAACAGCAGGAAGGCCGCGAACAACGCGGCGAGAACCAACCCCACCAACATGGCGAGCGGCAAGGTTCCCCACAGTTCGCTGAACTGAAGGTCGCGGCCGACGAGCGCGATGACATAGCCGGCGACGCCGAAGAACAGCGCCTGGCCGAAGCTCATGATGCCGGACAGGCCCCAGCACAGGTCGAAGCTGATGGCCAACAGCGACAGGATCAACACGTTGGTGGCCAGCGTCACCAGGTCCGTGCGATCGGCGAAGACGATCGGCACGATGATCGCCACGAACAGCGTCGCGCCTTCGACCAGCGGCAGCACGCCGGCGGGAAACCGACGCCGGGAAGCGGTTTTGCCGCCGCCCGGCGCCGTACGCTCCTGGTCCATGGGCGCCGCCTCAGCGCCGACACCCGCCTCGTTCAGCATTCCTTCGGGTCGACCATCTTGGCGGTGCTGATGACGTCGTAGCGGGTCTTGCCGGCGTCGACTTTGCACTGCGCGACATACATGTTCATCTTGCAGTGCATCTTGCCCGGCACCATCTCGGCGCCGCCGCCCGGGCCCTGCGCGATCTTGGCCTTGTCCATCGCCGCGGCGACCGAATCGCGATCGAGCTTGCCACCGGTCGCCTTCACCGCCGCCTCGTAGAACTTCACGCCGCGGTACATGCCGGTCGCCGCCGAGCCGGCGGTGAACAGGAACTTGGTGTCGGGGAACTTCTTGGCGTAGTCGATCTGCAGCTGCTTGCTGAACGGATCGTCGATCGACTGGAAATAGTCGAGGCAGCTGTAAAGCCCCTCCATCTCCTGCGCCGGATGGTAGTTCAGCAGGTTCTCGTCGTAGTAGACGCAGGACAGCACGCCGCCGTTGCGCTGGAAGCCCGATTCGTAGAGCTGCTTCACGAAAGGCTGCAGGCCGGGCGGGATCACGGTGTTGAACACCACGTCGACCTTGCCGTCCCGGATCTTGCCGATGGTCGCCGAATACTCGGGCTGATCGAGCGGATAATACTCCTCGAACACGACCTCGCCGCCATTGCCTTCGATCACCTTGCGCGCGTACTTGTTCAAGAGCTGCGGCCAGACGTAGTTGGCGCTGGGCATGGCGAAGCGCTTCTTGCCCAGCTTCTTGATGATGTAGGGGATCAGCTCGTCGCATTGCTGCGCCGGCGTCGGGCCGGTGCAGAACAGGTTCTTCGTGCACTCCTGGCCTTCGTAGAGCTGCGGATAGATGTAGAGCGTGCGGCCGCGGTTGACGATCGGGTCCTTGATCGCCTGGCGCATCGCCGAGGTGATGCCGCCCAACACGACGTCGACCTTGCGCTCCTGGATCAGCTTGCGGACGTTGCCGACGGCGATCTTGGGATCCGACGCGGTGTCCTCGAGGAAGAGCGTGATCTGCCGGCCGGCGACGCCGCCGGCCTTGTTGATCTGCTCGACGGCGAATTGCGCCACCTGCCAGTTGGCGTTGCCCGATGGCGCGATCGCGCCGGTGATGTCGGTGGCGATGCCCATCTTGATCGGATCGGCGGCGGAAGCGCCTTTGGGCGCCAGCATCCAGCCACCCGCGCTGCCGGCGACCCAGCCGGCGGCGCTGAGCGCGGATGCGCCGCTCAGCAGGCGGCGTCGGCCGATAAGCCTTGGACTTTCGCGATCGTGCGACATGACTAGAGTCTCCCCTGTGTGATGAAGCCCTGCGGGCGAAACTTCACGATCGCCAGCGCGAGCACGAAGACGAGCGGATCGGCCAGGACCGGAATGACGATCCACGGCAGGCCAGCGGCGGTGGTGCCGACCACGGCGGCGCCCAGCACCGGCCCTTCGAAGGTGCCGACGCCGCCCAGCATCACCGACAGGAAGGCCTGCACCAGGAAGCGCGTGCCGATATCGGCCGAGAGCTGGTAGAGCGGCACGATCAGCGCGCCGGCCAGCCCCGCCAGGGCCGAGCCGAAGGCGAAGGTCACGGCGTAGAGCGTGGTCGTCGAAATCCCGCTGGCGCGCGCCAGCATCGGATTCTCGAGCGAGCCGCGGACCTGCAGGCCGATCGAGGTGCGGGCGAGGAACAGCCACGTGCCGGCGATCACCAGCAGCGTGACGACGACGATCACCGTGCGCCAGATCGAGAAGTCGAGGCCGAACAGGGTGAAGGCGCCGGGCAGCGGCTCGGTCACCGACTTGTAGTGGCCGCCCAGCAGGCCGCGCACGATCTCGCGGATGATCAGGCCGATGGCGTAGGTGCCGAGCATGGCGATGATCGGCGCGGCGTAGAATCGTCGGATCACCCCGCGTTCGAGCGCCAGCCCGATCAGTCCCAGCACGATCGGCGCGGCGAGGATGCCGGCCCAGGCGGGCAGCCCGTTGCTCTCGAACACGAACACCGTGTAGGCGCCGAGCATCACGAACTCGCCGTGGGCGAAGTTGAAGATGCCCATCATGCTGGCGATGACGCCGAGCCCCAGGACGATCAGCACCATCACCGAGGTAAACGCCAGCAGGTCGAACGCGAGCTTGATACCGGTATCCATCATCACACTTGAATAGGAAATCTTTTCCTTTTCAAGTATTATTTCCGGCGCAGCAGAGCGCGCTATCAGAAGCGCTCGAGCACCCGGAAGTCGAAGCCGTCGGCCTCGGCGAGGAAGATCGGCATCTCCACGCGACCGCGCCGCATGCCGATCTCGCCGCGCCCGCCGCTATAGACGACCCCCTCCGCCGCTCGCGCGAGTGCTCCGACATCGCCGCTTGCGGCGCGGCGCATCACGGCGTCGAGGAAGTGCAGCCCTTCGTAGTTGGATTGCGCCGTGGCACCGGGCACCGGCGCGGTCGGTCCATAGGCGGCGTGATAGAGGCCGCGAAAGCGCTCGCCGGCGCCGCCGCTGTGGCGCTCGAAGTAGCCCGAGGCGGCGAACAGGCCCTCGGTGTTCTCGACGCCCACGCCCAGCAGCACGGTCTCATCGACGCAATTGGCCAGCCGCAGCATGTGGCGCGACAGCCCGTGCTCGCCGAAGGCGCGGCTGAAGACGATGCCATCGACGCCGATCAGCGAGATGAAGACGACGTCCGGCCGGGCGCGGCGGATGCGCTCGAAATGCGGCGCGTGGTCGTGCTCGCCCAGCGCCACGAAATCCTCACCGACGACTTCGCCGCCGGCCTCGGCGATGTAGCGCTTCACCGCGCGGTGCGACAGCCAGGGCCACACATAGTCGCTGCCGATCAGGTACCAGCGCCGCGCGTTCTTGCGCTCGGCCAGCCAGTGGATCGCCGGTCGCGCCTGCCGCGACGGCGTCTCGCCGATCGCCAGCACGCCAGGCGTGCGTTCGCCGCCCTCGTAGATCGGCGTGTAGACATAGGGGATGCGCCCACCGACCGCGCGACGCACCGCCAAGCGCACGGCGCTGGTGTGGCAGCCCATGATGACGTCGGCATCGTCGCCATCGATCAGGCGCGCCGCCTCGCGCGCAACCGCTTCGGGCGCGCAGCCGGCGTCATGGACGGAGAGCTCGATCTCACGACCTTGAACACCACCACGACGGTTGATCTCGGATGCCGCCAGCATGGCGCTATTGACCGAGGCGATGCCCCAGATACCGGCCGGTCCCGAAAGTGCCGGAAAATGCGCCACCCGCAGCTTGTCGCGTGACCGGCGGCGCAGGCCGCCGGTGAGGTCGGGGTCGGCCGGAAACAACGCGGGCATGGGTGGCCACGGGCGCAGCGCACCGTAGGGATCCTGGCGCATCATCATGGCGATGACCCTCCGGGTACCATTTTACTTCACTGATTGATCATTGAAACTTCAACATTTTCCAGCCATATAAGGCGGCCCCTGGCGATATCGGGATTCGTCTTTTGTCCGACTCTACAGCCACCCCTCCGATTTCCGGCCATTTGGCCTACCTGCTTGCCCAAGCCAACCGCGAGATCAACCGGCAGCTCGAAGCGCGGCTGAGCGTCGAGGGCGTACCGGTCGAGCGCTGGCGCATCCTCAAGGTGCTGTCCGACGGCAACGGCAAGTCGATGGGCGAGCTGGCCGACGCCGTGCTGCTCAACCACCCGACGCTGACCAAGATCATCGACCGCATGGCCGCCGACGCGCTGGTCTACCGCATTTCCGACCCGCAGGATCGGCGCAAGGTGCTGATCTTCAGCTCCGACCGTGGCAAGGAGCTGGCGCGTCGGCTCGACCCTCTGGTGCAAAGCCAGGAGGCGCATATCGCCGGCAGCTACGGCGACGCGGCGACGAGCGAGCTCAAGCGGCTGCTCGAAACCCTGATCCAACGCACCGGTTGACCGTTCCATCACGCCGCCCCAACGCGGCCCCTCTCCGGGCCACGCCTCTACGCAGCAAGTTTCAAGCCAACGCCTTAAGATCGCGCCGCGCGCGCTCGACCGCCATCAGAATCCGCTCCGGCGTCGCCGGCGCGTCGAGGTCGACGTCGAGCCTGTGATCGGCGACGGAGGCGATGGCGTCCTTCAGCGCGGTCCACACCGCGGTCGCCAGCATCAGCGGCGGCTCGCCCACCGCCTTGGAACGGAAGATCATGTCCTCGCGCGCCGGCGCGTTCTCGAGGATGCGCGCGTTGAAGATCGGCGGCACGTCGCGGCTGCCGGGGATCTTGTAGGTCGACGGACCCTTGGTGCGCAGCCGGCCCTCGGCGTCCCACCACAGCTCCTCGCAGGTCAGCCAGCCCATGCCTTGCACAAAGGCGCCTTCGATCTGGCCGAGATCGATCGCCGGGTTCAGCGAGCGACCGCAATCCTGCACCAGGTCGGCGCGCAACACGCGGCTCTCACCGGTGAGCGTATCGATCGCCACCTCGGCCACCGCCGCGCCAAAGGAGAAGTAGAAGAACGGCCGGCCCTTCATCGCCACCGGGTCCCAGTGGATTTTCGGCGTCCGATAGAAGCCGGTCGACGACAGCGAGATGCGGCCGAGATGCGCCAGCCGCGCCAGCTCGCCGAACTCGACGACGCGGTTGGCGCCGGGCGGGCCGAGATGCACGTGGTTGTCGCGGAAGCTCACCGACTGCGCCGGCACGTCGAAATACGCCGCGGCGAACGCCGTCAGCCGCGCCTTGATCGTGCTCGCCGCCTCGAACGCCGCCCAGCCGTTGAGATCGGAGCCGGTCGAGGCCGCCGTCGGCGAAGTGTTGGGCACCTCGCCGGTCGAGGTCGCGGTGACGCGGATGCGATCGAGATCGACCTGGAAGACCTCGGCCACGACCTGCGCCACCTTCACGAACAGACCTTGGCCCATCTCAGTGCCGCCATGGTTCAGGCGGATCGAGCCGTCGCTATAGACATGCACCAGCGCGCCGGCCTGGTTCATGCTGGGCACGTTGAAGGAGATGCCGAATTTCAGCGGGAACATGCCCAGGCCGCGGCGCAGCGGCCCGCCCTGCCGGTTGAAGGCGTCAATCTCGGCGCGCCGGGCCTGCCAGTTCGACTCGCGCGTCACCTGTTCGATGCAGGCCCGGATGCGGTTGTCTTCGACCTTCTGGCCATAGGGCGTCTCGTCGTCGCGACCCTCGCCGTAGAAATTCACCGCGCGAACCTGTTCCGGCGTGCGGCCCAGCGCGCGCGCGATGCGCAGGATCGCATCCTCCATCGGCAGCACGCCCTGCGGCCCGCCGAAGCCGCGGAAGGCGGTGTTCGACACGGTGTTGGTCTTGCAGGGATGGCCGACGGCGCGCAGATGCGGGATCCAGTAGGCGTTGTCGATGTGTGTCAGCGCGCGTCCCAGCACGCCGGGCGTCAGGTCAACCGAGTGGCCGCCATTGGCCGCCAACATCGCGTCAAGCGCCAGCACACGGCCGGCGTCGTCGAAGCCGATTTCGTAGCGGAACAGGAAGCCGTGCCGCTTGCCGGTGGCCACCATGTCATCGCCGCGCGGCAGGCGCAGCTTCACCGGGCGGTTTGTTCGGCGCGCCAGCAAGCCCGCGACGGCGGCCACCCAGGAGGCATTGCTCTCCTTGCCGCCGAAGGCGCCGCCCATGCGGCGCACCATCACGGTAACCTGGTTGTACTCGAGCCCCAGCACGCGGCTGACGATGTGCTGCACTTCGGTGGGATGCTGCGTCGAGGACTGCACCACGAGGTCGCCATCCTCGGTCGGCGTGGCGATGGCGATCTGGCCCTCGAGGTAGAAATGCTCCTGCCCGCCGCAGCGCAGCTCGGCCTTCAGCCGCCGCGGCGCGACCGCCATCGCTGTCGCCACGTCGCCGCGCGACAGGGTCGAGGGCGGATAGAGCAGCGCGCCCTTCTCCAGCGCCTCGTCGATCGTGAGGATCGCCGGCAGCGCCTCGATGTCGAGGATGACCTTGCGCGCGGCGGCGCGGGCGATGTCGAGACTGGTCGCGACGATGGCGGCGATCGGCTGACCCGCGTACTCGACCAGCCCATCGGCGAACATCGCCTCGCCTTTCATGATCGGCGCGATGTCGTTGGCGCCGGGCACATCGGCGGCGACCACGATGTCGACGACGCCCGCCATCGCGCGCGCCGCGGCGAGGTCGATCGCCCTCAATCGGCCATGCGCCACCGGGCTCAGCACCAGGGCGGCATGCAGCATGCCGGCGGGCTCCGGCTGGTCGTCGATGTAGATCGCCTCGCCGGTGGTGTGCTTCAGCGCGCTGTCGTGGCGCTGCGCGGTGTGCGCGCCGCCCTTCATAGCGCGTCGAGCTCCACTGCAGCGCCGGTCGAGCGCAGATACAGCCGGCGCAGCAAATTGCCGGCGACCATCAATCGGTAGCTGGCGCTGGCACGCCAATCGTCGAGCGGCTTGAAGTCCCGGGCCAGCGCGGCGGCGGCACGCTCGACCGTCGCCTCGGTCCATGGCGCGCCGATCAGCGCGGCTTCGGTGTGCGGCGCGCGCGCCGGCACCGCGGCCATGCCACCATAGGCCAACCGCGCCTCACGCACGACGCCACCGACCACGCGCAATCTGTAGGCGCCGAGCACGGCGGAGATGTCCTGGTCGCGGCGCTTGGAGACCTTGTCGACGTGGAAGATCTCGTCGCCGCCGGGCAGCTTCATGTCGACCGAGACGATGACCTCGTCGGCCGCCAACGCCGTCTTGCGGTAGCCCAGGAAGAAATCGTCGATCCCGACTGTCCGACGACCACGCACTGACGCGAGGTGCAGCGTTGCGTCCAGGGCCAGCAGCACCGGTGGTGTGTCGCCGATCGGCGAGGCGGTGCCGAGATTGCCGCCGATGGTGCCCATCGAGCGGATCTGCCGCGAGCCCAGGCGACGGATCATCTCCGCGAAGGGAGACGCATGGTTCGCCAGGATCGGCAGCAGCCGCTGGTAGGTCGTGGCCGCGCCGATCTCGATGCGGTCGGGATGCGTGACGAGGCCGTTGAGCTCCGGCACGCCGGCGACGTGAATGATGCGCCCGGGCACCTCGCGGTCGTGGCTGACCTTGACGCCGAGATCGGTGCCGCCGGCGAGTAGCCAGGCGTCGGGATGCTCGGCGCGCAGCCTCAGTAGTTCGGGCAGCGAGCGCGGCGCGTGCAGGATGGTCGGGCCATCGAAGGTTCGCGAGTCGCCGTCGATGGGGAGAATGGGTGTCGCGCGCAACGGTTCCGGTGACTGCGCGCAGTGCGCCACGGCCTCGACGATGGGGCGATAGCCGGTGCAGCGGCAGAGATTGCCGGCCAGCGCGTCGTGGATCAGCTCCGGCGCGGGCGGCTCGCCACCGCAGGCGAAGGCCACCGCGCTCATGACGATGCCTGGCGTGCAGAAGCCGCATTGCGTGCCGTCGCTCTCGGCCAGCGCCCGCTGCACGGGATGCGGCGCGCCATCGGCGCCGCGCAGCCCCTCGACCGTATGGACGACGCGGCCATGCATCTGGCCGACCAGAGCGAGGCACGCGTTGACCGGCAGGCGATCGACCAGCACGGTGCAGGCGCCGCAATCGCCCTCGGCGCAGCCTTCCTTGGTGCCGGTCAGCCGCGCCGGGCCGCGCAGCCAGTCGAGCAGGGTCATGGCCGGCGACACGCCGTCGAGGCGCCGACGCTCGCCATTGAGCAGGATCTCGATGGACTCGCCCATGCCTTCGACCCTAGCACGCGGTTGACAAGCGATCCCGCCATGTCGACATGGCACTGTCGAGTCCTCATGGCGCCACGCAAGACCCGTTCCACCACATCAGTCACGCTGACCAACCTCGAGCGGTTGGGCGCGGCGAGGCTGGCCGCGCTGCTGATGGAGCAGGGCAAGCGCGACCGCGCCTTCCGCGAGCGCCTGGCCCTGGCGATCGCCGCGGAGGCGGGCGCCGAGGAGCTGGCGGCGCAGATCGAGCGGCGCCTGATCTCGCTCTCCCACCTGTCGCGCCGCTCCCGCCTCGGCGAGGCGCGCGGACGCGAGGTCGTCGGCGAGGTCCAGGCGCTACGCGACGTCATCGCGGGAGACGTGGCGCCCACCCTGCCCGGCCGCGCCATCGACCTGCTGCGCCGCTTCATCGCCATGGGCGCGACGATCCTAGACCTGACCGGCGACAGCGAAACCCTCGCCGCCATCTTCGACCGCGCGGAGGCGGATCTGTCCGGCCTGTGGGCCGAGCATCCGACACGCGACATCGCCGAGGTGGTCGAGTGGGTCATCGGCCGTATCGAGCAGGAGCAGGAGCGCGCCATCGACATCCGCCCCTACGAGCGCGCACTGGGCGAGGACGGTCTGCGGCTGCTGGCGGATCGCATCGGCGCGGCGTTCAGCGCCTTGCCGCGCGAGGCGGTCGGCCAGCGCTGGGCGCACACCATCGGCCGCCACTACGATTCGCGTGTGCGCGCCATGGTGCTGCGCCAGATCCTGCGCCAGATCGCCGACGCGTTGGGCGACGTCGACGCGCTGATCGCCGTCGAGAGCGAGTTCCATCCCACCGAGATCGACGCGCCGGCGATCGCCCAGCGCCTGCTGGCCGCCGGCCGCGCCGCCGACGCGCTCAACTGGCTCGACAACCCGCGCTTCGAGCGCGTTACGCGCAACGCCACCGCGCTCAGGCAGGAGGTGCTGGAAGCGTTGGGCCGCCGCGACGACGCCCAGGCGCTGCGGCTCGCGACCTTCGAGCGCACGCTCGACGTGCCGCTGCTGCGCGACTACCTCAAGCGCCTGCCCGACTTCACCGACGCCGAGGCCGAGCGGCGCATCATCGCCCGGGTCGCCGAGCACCGCTCGGCCGGCGAGGCGCTGGCCTTCCTCACCACCTGGCCCGCCCTCGACACCGCGGCGGCGCTGGTCGACGCGCGGCTGGCCGAGCTGAAGCCGGTGCCGCCCGACGCGCTGCTCGCCGCCGCGACACGACTGCGCGAGAGCCACCCGGCGCAGGCGGTGACCCTGATCCGCGCCGCAGCGCCCACCATCCTCGACAGCGGCTTCGCCCATCACTACACCGCGCTGGCCCGCGCCATGGTCGAGGTGCGCGACCTGCCGCCGGCGACCGAGGGGCAGACGCATGACGGCTGGGTCGACGAGCTGCGCATGCGCTTTCCCCGCCGTGACGCCTTCTGGTCACGCTACCGCGAGCTGGATCGGCCGGCTTCGACCTAGGCACATTCACCTACTCGATCACCTCATCGGCGCGGGCGAGCAGCGTTGGCGGCACAGCAAGTCCTATCGCCCTTGCCGCCTTGAGATTGATGGCCAACTCATGCTTTGTCGGAGTCTGCACCGGCAGTTCGGTCGGCTTCTCACCCTTGAGGATACGATCAACGTACTCAGCCGCCTGTCGATAAAACTGGACCGCGTCAGGGCCGTAGGAAGACAGGCCGCCTTCGGCAACGAAGAAGCGGAACGGATAGACAGCCGGTAATCGGTGGCGGGCGGCCAGAGAGATGATGAGTTCGCGATTGTCGAGCGTCAACGGAGCCGCTGTGCAGATCAAACCGCCATGTGATCCGCGCGAAAACTCGGTGATCGTCCGTTCGACATCTTTCGTGTCTCGTCCACCGAGTGGCGTCAACTCCACGCCGAATCGCGACGCCACGGATTGGATCGCAGCGAACTGACCAACGCCGGAAGTGATCACCGGGTCTCGAATGACCCCGACACGCGTGACGTGGGGCGCGATGTCCTTGAGCAGCTCCAGCCATTTGCCAGCGACGCCATACTCGAAATTGGCGAAGCCGGTGATGTTGCCACCGGGCCTCGCCAGACTCGCAACAAAGCCGGAAGTTACTGGGTCTGCGACCATCACAAACACGATCGGCAATGTCCGGGTTGCTTGCTGCAACGCGGCTACCGATGGCGTGGCCGTCGCAAGGATGACATCAAGGTTCAGGTCTACCAACTCCGTCGCGGCTTTTCGAAAATCGCCCGTCGTCCATCGATACTCGATATGGAGATTGCGACCCTCGCTCCAACCCCGCTTCTGCAGTTCCTGAACGAACACAGCGACACGAGCCTGCGCGTTCGAGTTGTCCGGGGCAACCGGCATCAGCACGCCTATGCGCGCTCTGCGCTCGCTCTGTTGCGCGCGCGCAGCCAGCGGCAACGTTGCCGCGCCACCGAGGAGACACAAGTATTTCCGGCGCCTCATAGGTCGAGGGTAGCATATCTGCGCCCGCGACTGTGAACCACTCTGCCGCCACCTCGATGCCCATTCAGGATCATTCACGATCCACCTCACCTTCCTCCTCCGGCAGAAGGCAGTTATGAGGAAGTTTCAAGGAGACCTCCGCACATGATCGACTTCGCCCTCACCGACCACGACCGCGAGCTGCAGGAGCGCACGCGCGCCTTCATCCGCGATTCGATCATCCCGCGCGAGAAGGATCCCCGGCAGTCGCCGCACGGCCCCAGCGACGAGCTCAGGCGCGAGCTCAACGCGCTGGCGCGCCAGGCAGGGTTGCTGTCGCCGCAATGCGGGCCGGAATGGGGCGGGCTCGGCCTGACGCATCGCGAGCGCGCCATCGTCTTCGAGGAGGCGGGCTATTCGCTGCTCGGCCCGATCGCGATGCACTGCATGGCGCCAGACGAGGGCAACATGCACATGCTGGAGGCGGTGGCCGGCGAGGCGCACAAGCATCGCTGGCTCAAGCCGCTGGCCAACGGCGACATCCGCTCCTGTTTCGCCATGACCGAGCCGCCGCCGGGCGCCGGCTCAGACCCCTCGGCCATGACCACCACGGCGGTGCCCGATGGCGATCACTTCGTGATCAACGGCACCAAGTGGCTGATCACCGGCGCCGACGGCGCGGGCGTGATGATCATCATGGCGCGCACCCTGATCGACGGCGCCGACAAAGGCGCCACCATGTTCATGGCCGACCTGCCCAACAAGGCGATCATCACCGAGCGAGTGATCGACACCATCGAGGAATCGATGACCGGCGGCCACGCCGCGATCCGCTTCGAGAATCTGCGGGTGCACAAGGACGACGTGATGGGCGAGGTCGGTCGCGGCTTCCGCTACGCCCAGGTGCGCCTGGCGCCGGCGCGGCTCACCCACTGCATGCGCTGGCTGGGCGCGGCACGGCGCGCGCACGACATCGCGGTGGACTACGCCAATCGCCGCAAGGCGTTCGGCAAGACGCTGATCGAGCACGAGGGCGTGGGCTTCCAGCTCGCCGACAATCTGATCGACCTGCACCTGGCGCGGCTGGCGATCTGGCATTGCGCCTGGGTGCTCGACCAAGGCCGCGACGCGCGCTTCGAATCGAGCGCGTCGAAGGTCGCGGTGTCGGAGGCGCTATTCCGCGTCGCCGATCGCTGCGTGCAGGTGCTGGGCGGGCTGGGCGTCACCGGCGACACGCCGGTCGAACGCATCTTCCGCGAGATCCGCGCCTTCCGCATTTACGACGGCCCGTCGGAAGTGCATCGCTGGAGCCTGGCGCGCGGGCTGGCGAGTCGCTGATTGTCATCCCGAGCACAGCGAGGGATCCAGGCAGTTTTTCTAGATCCCTCGCTGCGCTCGGGATGACAGGGCCTCGACGGCACGGGCGGCAATCTCTGCCGGCGAGCCGTCGACGCTCACAGTGATCGCCTCGTCGTCGCCGGGCGGTTCGAGCGTGGCGAACTGGCTGTCGAGCAGGGTCGGCGGCATATAGTGGCCGGTGCGCGTCGCCAGTCGCGCGGCGATCGCCGCCTTGTCGCCGGCGAGATGGATGAAGCGCACGTCGCCACCGGACCGCAGCACGTCGCGATAACGCCGCTTCAGCGCCGAGCATGCCAGCACGACGGTCTCGCCCCTGGCATTCCAGTCCCGGATCGCCGCCGCCATCGCCGCCAGCCAGGGCGCGCGGTCAGTGTCGTCGAGCGGCTTACCGCCACGCATCTTCTCGACGTTCGCCGGCGGATGGAACGAGTCGCCTTCGGCGTAGCGCGCGTTCAAAGCCTCGGCGATCAGCTTGCCAACCGTGGACTTGCCGCTGCCCGACACGCCCATCACGACATGGACGGTCATCAGCCTTTGTCGCCGCCGGCGTATGGCGCCCACCTGGCATGATGGCGGCCGGGCTTGTCGAGTCGCGTGAAGCCGTGCTGGCCGAAGACGTCACGCTGGGCGGCGATCATGTCGGCCCACAGCCGCCCGGTGCGCAACGCGTCGACGTAAGACAGGGCCGACGAGAAGGCCGGCACCGGCACGCCATGCGCGATCGCCGTCACCACGACCTGGCGCCACGACGCATCGCCGGCGCTGACCATGCGCCACAGCGCCGGCGCACGCAGCAGGTTGGTGCCCGCCGGCAGGCTCGTGCACGCCTCGGCGATCGGCTCCAGCAGGTCGGAGCGCACGATGCAGCCGCCGCGCCAGACCTTCGCCACGGTGGCGAGGTCGACACCCCAGCCCTCCTCCTGGTCGGCCGCGCGCATCAGCGCGAAGCCCTGCGCCAACACCGCGATGTTGGCGGCCAGCAGCGCGCGGCCGAGCGCCGCGACCAGCGCCACGCGATCGCCCGCGAAGGCCATGGTCGAGGGGCCAAGCGCCGCCTCGTTGGCGAGGCGATCACTCTTCAGCGCCGACAGGCAGCGCGCATGCACCGCCTCGGCGAGCGTCGGCGCGGCCACGCCGTAGTTCAGCGCGGCGTTCGCGGTCCACTGGCCGGTGCCCTTCTGCTCGGCGGTGTCGACGATGCGCTCTATCACCGGCAGGCCGGTGTCGGGATCGCGCGTGTCGAGCACCTGCACCGCGCATTCCATCAGGAACGACGACAGCTCGCCCTCGGCCCAGCGCGCGAAGATGGTGCGCGCCTCCTCATGGCTCATGCCGACCATGCGGCGTAGCAGATGCCAGGTCTCGGCGATCAGCTGCATGTGGCCGTATTCGATGCCGTTGTGCACGGACTTCACGAAATGGCCGGCCGCACCGGCGCCGACGCGCGCGAAGCAGGCCGAGCCGTCAGGCGCTTCCGCCGCGATCGCCTCGAACAGCGGCGCGACCGATGCCACCGCCGCCGTCTCGCCGCCGGCCATGATCGCCGGACCCTTGAGCGCGCCTTCAGCCCCGCCGGACACGCCGAAGCCCAGCACGTGCACGCCCTGGCGCGCGAACTCGATCTGCCGGCGTTGGGTGTCGCGATAGAAGGAATTGCCGCCGTCGATGACGATGTCGCCGGCGCCCAGATGTGGGCGCAGCGCCTCGAGCGCGTCGTCGACCGGCTGGCCGGCCGGCACCATCAGCATGATGCTGCGCGGCGCTGGCAGTGCGGCGATCAAGCCTGCGATATCGTCGGCGCCGACCGCGCCCTCGCCGATATCCTTGGCCAGCGGCACGGCCACGCCCGCCGCCGTGTCGAACAATGCCAACCGTGCGCCGTTGCGGGCGAGGTTACGCGCGAGATTGGCGCCCATGACGCCGAGGCCCATCAGGCCCAATGCCGACGATCGCATGGCGGCCGTGATAGCGTGCCGGGGACGGCTCGGTAAAGCCTCGGCCACACCCTTCCTCCGGAGGGAAGGTATGAATGAAGAGGGGAACTTCGATGCTGCGTCTGGGATTGATCGGGTACGGCGCCATCGGCCTGCATGTACGGGAGGCGATGGCGGCGGGGCGTATCGAGGGCGTCGAGCTGCGCGCCGCCCTGGTGCGCCGACCACGTGACGAGGTCACCACCCGGCCCGACATCACCCACGATCCTGACCGCTTCTTCAACTACAGCATGGATGTCGTGGTCGAATGCGCCGGGCACGACGCGGTACGCGCATACGCCGAGCGCGTGCTGGACGACGGCATGGACCTGCTGGTGACCTCCGTCGGCGCCTTCACCGACACGGCGCTGTACGAGCGCGTGCTGGCCGCGGCCAAGCGCAACGGCAAGCGGTTGATCCTGCCCTCCGCCGGCATCGGCGCCATCGACATCCTCTCGGCGGCGGCCGTGGGCGGGCTCGACTCGGTGACCGTGACCGTGCGCAAGGATCCCTCGGCGTGGAAGGGCACGGCGGCGCAGGACCTTGTCGATCTCGATTCGCTCACGCGGCCGCATGTCGTATTCGACGGGCCGGTGCGTGAAGGTGCACGGCTCTATCCGCAGAACGTCAACATCTCGGCCGCCGTGGCGCTGGCCGGCATCGGGCTGGATCGCACGCGCGTGGTGATCGTCGCCGATCCCACCATCACCACCCATGTCGTCGAGGTCGAGGCCGTCGGCGCCTTTGGCCGCTTCACCTTCATGGAGGACGTCGCCGTCAGCGCCGAGAATCGCAAGACCGGCCGCATCGTCGCCATGGCGCTGGTCAAGACCGTGCGCCAGCTCGCCTCGACCTTGGTGGTCGGGGCGTAACTCGCATCTTCCCTGGATCCCTCGCTGCGCTCGGGATGACAGCCTTGCCATCAATTATTCTGGAAGCCCAAGGTCGTGAGCTGCTTGAACGTCACCTGCACGAGGACACGCGCGGCGGCGTCGGTGTTGATACCGGCGAAGTAGAGGCCGCGCTGGCCAAGCACGCGGATCAGGAAGCATTCATCCTCGTAGGTGATGCCGGCCTGGTAGTCGGTGAAGTTGCGACGCGTGATGTCGTAGCGCGCGCCGCCGTCGATCGACCAATGCTCGCCGATCGGCAGGCGCGCCAGCGCGATGACGGAGTCGCGCGGTGGCGGCGCGCCGGGATAGCGGCCCAGCGGGCTGGCCGCGCCCTCACGCGCGTAGCCCACCGTCAGGCTTGCTTCGCGGCCGAAGAGCTGATGCCGCAGGGTCGGCGCGACATAGGCCTGCACCACGCCGAAATCGCGCGCGTCGAAGCGGCCATACAGGTCGAGCGACAGTGGGTAACCGATATCGGCGCGCACGCCGAGCACCCAGTCCGACGCCTTGTCGCCGGGCGCGCGCAGGCGGCCGGCGAAATTGTCGTCGCCCACGAGGTAGCGCAGCTGGCCGGCCTCGACGGTCAGCTGCTCGCCCGAAGCGAAGCCCAGCGTCGAGCGCAGGCCGTAGACCACGCGCAGCCCGCTCTCGCGCCGGTCGAAGCCGGTGTGACGACCCAGCGAGAAGATCGAGCTGAAGTCCATCTCCAGGCTGCGCGAGTCCTCATTGATCGTCGGTCGCGTGCCGGCGATCCTGCCCGAGCCGATCAGCATCGCCTTGGGCTCGATCACCAGCGAGCCGCGCGCACCGACCGGCGCGACGAAGGGATAGGACCAGTCGAGCCAGCCGGTCGCGTCGCCGGAGGCCCAGCCGCGCGCGGCGGCCGGCAGGCCGCTGGACAGCGGATCGGCGATGTCCGCCGGCCCCGATGTGGTGCGATCGAGCCGGCCCATGAGCTGCGCACCGAGGCCCACGACCTGGCCGCCGCCGATCAGTGCGCGGCGCTGCCACTCCACGGTCTGGATCGCGCTGCTGGTCGAAGGTCCGCGCTCGCGCAGCGTCTCGCGCAGCAGCGTGCGCAGTTCCAGCGTGCCGCCAACCTCTGGCACCGGGATGCGCTGGTGCGAGAGCGCGTGGAAGCCGGCGACGGGCACGTGGTTGTCGAAGGTGTCGAGATAGAGGTTCTGGTAATGCGCGGCGCGGACCTGCAGGAAGGATTGCGAGGCGAAGCGCTCGACCGCCGCGACCGAACGGGCGAACGACTGGCGGACGATGCTGAAATCCTGGTGAAAAGTACGGTCGCTGGAATAGTCGGCGTCGGCCACCGCGCGCCAGTTCGCATCGATGTCCCAATGCAGCGCGCCCCGCAGCAAGTAGCGCAGTCGGCCGTTGTCATAGGCGAAGCGCGGCCGCAACGAAGCGTCGAAGGTGTCGCCCCGCTTGCGCGCTTCGATGTCGAACAGCGGTCGAGTCGGACGCTCGACGTAGAAGCGCGGGCGCAGCGACAGGTCGGTGCTGTCATCGATGGCGATGAAGTACTGCGGCTCACCGTAGAAGCCGCGCAAAGCGTTGCGGCCGAGGTTGAACGACACCAGACCGGTGCGCCGGCGCACGTCGGGCGCCGGATGCGTGAAGTACGGCGTGTAGGCCACCGGTACGCCGAAGATCTCCATCGCCGCGTTGTTGTAGATGAAGTCCTTGGAGCTCTCGTCGACGACGACGCGGCGCGCCGTGATGCGCCATAGCGGCGGGCGATCGGGATCCTTGGCGCATTCGTCGCAGGGCGACGCCTGGGCCTGTCGCAGCGCGAACTGGCGGCCATCCTTGGTGCTCAGCTGGCCATCGCTGGCGCGCACCCGCCAGTTGCGCCGCAGCACCATGCGAATGTCGCGCCCGGCGCCGTCGGTGAAGGCGGCGTCGACATCGACCTCCGAGAAGAACACCACCTCGCCATTGTCGTCGACCACCGCGACATTGCCAGCGGCGCGCAGGCGATCGGTGCTCGAATCGTAGGTGATCTCGTCGGCCATGATCGAGCGCGCGCCGCGCCGTACCTCGACCATGCCGCGCGCGATTAGCCGCCGGCCGCCGGCTTCGCGGATCACCTCGTTGGCCAGCACCAACGTCTCGCCGCCACCGCGCGTCGCCGCCGTCTGCGCCTGCGCCACGCCGCACCAGGCGAGCAGCGATAGCAATACGGCTGCGAACGTGAAGCGCCATCGAAGCCCCCTACCTTCCTCCGGAGGAGGAAGGTGGCGCGCGTAGCGCGGCGGATGGGGGATGTCGAAGACGGACTCCTCAGTTCGTCTTCGACATCCCCCATCCGCCCTTCGGGCACCTTCCCCCTCCGGGGGAAGGTAAGGTGTAAGGGAAGCGATGTGCAGCTCGTCAGCCGGCGCGCACAGGATGGGCGCGCACGGCTTCCTCGTTGACGTCGGCGCCCCAGCCGGGACGCGTCGGCACGATCAGCTCGCCGTTCTCGATCACCGGCGGATGGGTGACGAGGTCGTCCTTCCACGGCACGTCGTCGATGTCGATCTCCATCACCCGGAAGTTGGGGATCGCGGCGCAGAAATGCGCACTCATCAGGGTCGACATGTGGCCGTAGAAATTATGCGGCGCGCAGTTGATCTCATAGGCCTCGGCCATCGCCGCGATCTTCACCGACTCGAGCAGGCCATTCCACGGCACGTCGACGATGGCGGTGTCCATCGAGCGGTTCTCGAAGAAGAAGCGAAACTGGCGACGGCCGAACAGCGACTCGCAGGAGGCGATCGGCATATTGGCCTTGCGCCGGATATAGGCGAGGCCTTCGGGATCGTAGGTGTCGATCTCCAGCCAGAACAGATCATAGGGCTCGACCGCGCGCGCCACCTTCACGTAGCCGTCGGTCTTGAAGTTGAAGTTGGTGTCGAGAAGGATGCCCATCTCCTTGCCGCCGCCCTGGCGGAAGGCGGCCAGGCCGTCGGTGATCGCGCCCAGGATGCGGTTGTCGACATTGAGCTCGGGCCAGCCCGCGTTGCGGCCGAAGCCGGGCTGATGCATGTAGGGCTTGTCGCGGTCGAACATGAAGATGTTGGTCTTCAGCGCCTTGAAGCCGCGCTCCTTCACGTGCCGGCCGAGCGTCACCAGATCGTCGTAGCCGCGCACCGGCTCGACCCCCATCACCTCGGCGTTGTTGAGACGATAGCTGCCGCAATGCGACCAGTAGAGCGGCAGGCGATCGCGCACCGGCCCGCCGAACAGGGCGTAGACCGGCACGCCCAGCGCCTTGGCCTTGACGTCGAGCAGCGCGTTCTCGATCGCCGCGATCGCCTGGGCGTTCATGCCGCCCGGCGCCTGGCGGGTGATGGCGTAGAGCTGCGAGCTGATCCGCTCGACCGGTCGCGGATCCTGGCCGATCAGGTGACGCGCCAGGCGCTTGATCACCGCGGTCAGACCGCCGCTGCCGTAGCTCTCGTTGTACTCCGACCAGCCGACGAGGCCTTCGTCGGTAGTGACCTTGAGGAACGAGAACACGCGCCAGCCGGCGTCGCAGTGTAGATCCTCGATGGCAACGATACGCATGGCCGCCCCTCTCGCTTGCGTCGGCCGCAGCCTAGCGGCAAGTTCCGCCCCCGCGTAGGGTTATGATCGATTGAACACGACCTTTGGGGAGACGCCGTCCATGTCCGCGCCCGAGTCCCGGCCGCTGCTGTTCACGCCGCTGACCATCCGGGGCGTCACGCTGCCCAACCGCGTCGTGATCTCGCCGATGGTGCAGTATCACGCCAAGGACGGCTTCGCGAACGACTTCCATGTGGTGCATCTCGGCGGCTTCGCGCGCGGGCGCGCCGGGCTGGTGTTCAGCGAAGGCACGGCCGTCGAGGCGCGCGGCCGCGTCACCGAGCTCGACACCGGCATCTGGGACGACGCCCACATCGCGCCCTTCCGCCGCGTCGTCGACTTCATCCATGGCGAGGGTGCCAAGGCGGCGATGCAGCTGGCGCACGCCGGCCGCAAGGGCGCGACGCAGCCGGCGCCCGAGGGCAACGGTCCGCTCAACGCCCAGGACTTCGCCAAGGGCCGCAAGGCGTGGGAGGTCGTCGGGCCGACGACCGAGCCGGTGGCGCCGGGCTGGCTGATCCCGCGCCAGCTCTCGGTCGCCGAGATCGGCGATATCGTGACGGCGTTCGCCATCGGCGCGAAGCGCGCCGACGCGGCGGGCTTCGACATCTGCGAGGTGCATGGCGCGCACGGCTACCTGATCGCCTCGTTCCTCTCGCCGATCAGCAACACGCGCAACGACGCCTATGGCGGCGATCGCGCCGGGCGCATGCGCATCGCGCTGGAGATCACGCGCGCGGTGCGTGCCGCCTGGCCGCAGCACAAGCCGCTGTTCTTCCGCGTCTCGGCGCTCGACGGCGCCGATGGCTGGAACCTCGACGACACGGTGGCGCTGTCGCAGGCGCTGAAGGAATGCGGCGTCGATGTCGTGGACTGCTCCTCCGGCGGCCTGACCGGCACGGCCACCGCCGCGCCGATCCCGCGCTTTCCCGGCTTCCAGGTGCCCTTCGCCTCGGCGGTGCGCAACCAGGGCGGCGTGAAGTCGATGGCGGTAGGCCTGATCCTCGACGGAAGGCAGGCCGAGGCGGTGCTGCACGACGGCCACGCCGACCTGATCGCGGTCGGCCGGCAGGCGCTCTACGATCCGTTCTGGGCGCTGCATGCCGCGCAGGAGCTGGGCTGCGATCCCGGCTTCGCGATGTGGCCGGCCGAGTACGGCTGGTGGCTGGAGAAACGGTCGAAGACGCTGGTGTTGCCGAAAGCGGCGGAATAGGCGGCACGCCGCCTATTCCGCCATCCTGAGCACAGCGAAGGACCTTGCCTCGACAGCACCGGTGAATTTGTTGAGGCAAGGCCCTTCGACTACGCTTCGCTCCGCTCAGGGCGACGGTCAGAAGACAATAGGAGCCGAGCGATGAAGTTCAGCCTGTTCATGTACTGCACCGTCGGCCGGCGGCACGAGCTGGAGGCCGGCATGGCCGGGCGCAAGCCCGAGCTCTACCAGCGCATGCTCGACGAGATCGCCGAGTACGCGCGTTTCGCCGACGATGCCGGCTATTTCGGCTTCGGCCATCCCGAGCATCATCTGCAGATCGAAGGCTTCGAGATCTCCAACGATCCGCGCCTGATGGGCATGTGGCTGGGCAAGCACACCAAGCGCCTGCGCGTCATCACCTGCGGCTTCGTCTCGACCACGCATAACCCGCTACGCGTGGCCGAGGACATCGCCACCATGGACAACATGCTGGGCGGCCGCTTCGGCGTCGGCCTGGTGCGCGGCTATCAGGCGCGCTGGGTCGAGAACTTCAAGGTGCGCGACGATCTCAACGCCGTGGGCCCGTGGAACAAGGACTCGCCGGCCGACACGGCCAATCGCGAGTACTTCACGGAGTTCGTCGACGTGGTGGTCAAGGCGCTGACCCACGACACCTTCCAGCATCGCGGCAAGTACTGGAACTTCCCGCCCAAGGATTTCGTCAACCCGCACCCGCACGGCGTCTACACCGAGTTCGGCCAGGGGGTCGCGGCGAACATGGCCGTGAACGAGGTCGGCATCGCGCCCCGGCCGCTGCAGAGCCCGCATCCGCCGCTCTATGGCGGCTTCGCCGCCTCGATGCGAACGGCGCTGTTCTGGGCGCGCTACGGCGGGCGGCCGATCGTGCTGACCGACAACATCGACTTCTTCTCCAGCCTGTGCGCCGGCTACACGCAGGAGGCCGAGAAGCACGGTCGCGTGGTCAAGAACGGCCACCAGGCGGCGTGGGGCGGCGTCTTCATCTGCGCGCCCACCGACGCGCAGGCCAGGGAATGGCTCGAGGACATGATGTGGTTCTGGAACCGCTGGGCGATTCCCTTCGGCCAGGGCGTGCCCGAATTGCTGGTCGGCTCGCCCGACACCATCGCGCGGCGCCTCGACGAGGTGCAGAAACGCGTGCCGATCGACGAATGCGTGCTGCTGATGCCGCAAGGCCTGCACGACCGCGGGCGCATCCTTCAGTCGCTGGAGCTGATGGCGACGAAGGTGATGCCGAAGTTTGTGGACTGACGAGCTCTTCTGTCATTCCGAGCGCAGCGAGGAATCTAGGCGAACCCGCCTGGATCCCTCGCTGCGCTCGGGATGACAGCGGAGTCTCAATTGCACATCGAATACTCGTCACCATCGACGACGAGGATCGGATAGCCGCTGGAGTTGCGATAGGCGTCGAGTCTATAGGGCTGCCAGTTCACGCCGTCCTGCGACAGCAGCAGCATCGCGTTCTGCACCCGCCAGTAATACTGCTCGCCGCCCTGCGAGCCGCCCGCGTAAGTGCCGCCGGGACCGGACGAATAGACCTCGCGCCCGCTGCGCACGGTGAGGACGCCGTTGCCGCCGAACTGGCCGCGGCGAGTCGTGGTCGAGCCACCGGCCGAGCTGTAGCGGAAATGGCACCACGGGCTGCTCATCAGGAATTGGCTGATCTCGGCGTCGGTGTAGGCGCGCGCGGGTGAGGAGTCGCCCAGTATGAACAGCGCGGCGGCGAGGGCGAACGCGATGCGACGCATGACGACCTCCTACAATCTGCCGAAGGACACGCCCCGCCACGTCCAGCCCGAGGCGGCGACCGCGTCCTGCAGCGGCTTCTTGATCTCCGAGGTGGCGAATTTGTAGTGGTAGACCTGTCCGTAGCCACCCTGCTCAGTGAAGGCATAGGCGGTGCCGAACTCGACCGCCACCTTCTGGCCACGGAAGGCTTCGGCCGACAGCGACAGCGAGGGAATGCCGAAGCGCCACTCGACCGTCCATTCCTGGTCGACGGCGCGCACCTCGCGCTTCTGCGGATCCAGCCGCATCAGCACCTTGAACACCTTGGTCAGGCCCGCCTTGGCGAAGATCTCGTACCATTGGGCATCGACGATGCGCCA
This sequence comes from uncultured Rhizobiaceae bacterium, assembly GCA_964437145.1. Classification (GTDB taxonomy): domain Bacteria; phylum Pseudomonadota; class Alphaproteobacteria; order Reyranellales; family Reyranellaceae; genus JAFAZJ01. The sequence goes on along the minus strand of CAYTFW010000020.1, from coordinate 3,780 downwards.
CTCCGCGACCAGGTCGACCTGCTCCGGCGCGCCATCGCGCACGACGAACGGCGCGGTCGGCCGGTTGACCGCGAGGATCGCGGCATGGACCTCCGCCGGCGTCTTCGCAGCGACGCCCGCTGGCGGCTTCTTCGTGCCGGTCAGCCAGTCGAGCAGGCCCATGCCGATCCCCCTGGTTCAGTCGGCGCGCATGCCCGCCGCCTTGATCACCTCGCTCCACTTGGCGCGATCCTTGGCGATCACGGCCGCGAGTTGCTCGGTCGGTCCGGTCAGCGTCTCCATGCCGTTCTCGAGGAAGCGCTTCTGCATATCGGGCTTGGCGACGGCCGCGGTCAGCGACTTGTTCCAGTACTCGATCATCGGCTTGGGCATGCCGCCGGGGCCGAAAATGCCGAACCAGTTGACGACCTCGAAGCCCGGCACCGTCTTGGAGATGGTCGGCAGGTCGGCGAACATCGGCGACGGTCTGGGCGCGCCGAAGGCGATCGGGATCAAATTCTTGCCGCCGATCTGGCCCAGGAACTCCGGCATGTTGCCGAACATCAGATCGACATTGCCGGCCACCATGTCCTGGATCGCCGGCGCGCCGCCGCGATAGGGGATGTGCAGCAGGTCGACGCCGGCCATGCGCTTGAACAGCTCGCCGGCGAGGTGCTGCGACGTGCCGTTGCCGGCCGAGGCGTAGCTGAGCTTGCCGGGGTTCTTCTTGGCGAAGTCGATGATCTCGGGGACGGTGCGCAGGGTGACGTGCTTGCCGACCACCAGCATGTTGTAGACGCCGGCGATGTTGATGATCGGCGTCAGATCCTTGTCGACGTCGATCGGCAGCTTCTGCCCGGGCATGACAGGTGCCACGCAAAACGCGGCCATGGCGGCGAGCAGGATGGTCTGGCCGTCGGGCGGCGACTTGGCCACCGCCTCGTTGGCGATGAAGCCGCTGGCGCCGGTCTTGGTCTCCACGATCATCTTCTGGCCGATGACCGGGCCGGTCGAATCGGCGAGCAGGCGGCACAGCAAATCGGCGGTGCCACCCGGCGGGAAGCCGCAGAAGATGCGCACGTCGCCCTTGAGCTGCGCGCTCGTTGGCCCCGCGAGGCCCATCGCCGCGGCGCCCGCCGCGCCGGCGATCATTGTCCGTCTCAGCATCACACACTCCCTATCGGTCACACCCATTCCATGGGTGATCTGGTTGCCGTCAAGGTCGATCACATCGGCGTCGTGCCGCCGCGCGCGTATCGCGCCACGAACGCCTCGTCCACCGTGATGCCGAGCCCCGGCCGGTCGGGAATCTCGACCATGCCGCCCACCACCGGGAACTTCTCGCGCACCAGTTCCTGCAGCATCGGATTGCTGCCCAGAGAGTACTCCAGAATGAAGCCAGCGGAAGAGGTCGCCGCCAGCGCCAGGCCGGCGGCGAAGCCCGGCGCGCCCGACCACAGATGCGGCGCCAGGCGCAGGTTGAAGGCCGAGGCGATGGCGGCGATGCGCACGCCCTCGGTGACGCCGCCGGCGATGGCGAGATCAGGCTGCAGGATGTCGGCGGCGCGCAATTCGGCGAGGTCGCGGAAATCGTGGCGCGTGAACTCGCTCTCGCCGGCGCTGATCGGCACCGAGGACGAACGACGCACCTCGGCCATGCCGCTCTTGTCGTCGCCCGACACCGGCTCCTCGAACCACATCAGGTCGCAGTCCTCGACCATACGGGCGAAGGCCTTGGCCTCGGCCACGGTGAAGGTGCCGTGCGCGTCGCAGGCCAGGCCGATATCCGGACCCAGCGCCGCGCGCGCCGCCTTCACCCGCGCGGCAGACCGCGCCGGCGTACCATCCATTACGCCCACGCGCATCTTCACGGCGCGGAAGCCGCCTTTCTCGACATAGCCCAGCAGCTGCTTGCCGATGTTGGCGGCGTCAGCCCAACCGCCCGAGGCATAGGCCGGCATGCGCTCGGCTCTGCGACCGCCCAGCAACCGCCAGACCGGCGCGTTCAGCGACTTGCCGAGGATGTCCCACAACGCGATGTCGATGCCGGCGATGGCGCTGATGGTGAGGCCGCGCCTTCCGAGCTGCGGTAGGCCGTGGCCGCGGGCGATGGCGTGGCCCTCGCGCTGGCTGTTGTACATCACGTCCCACAGCCTGGAGATGTCGCGCGGGTCCTGGGCCATCAGCATGGGCGCGAGGTCGAGATTGACCATCGCCGCCAGCCCGGCGCACGACGCCGCCGAGCCAACGCCGGCCTTGGCCTCGCCCCAGCCGGTGATGCCGGCACTAGTGTCGACGCGCACGATCACCGAGTCGAACGAGGCGACGCGGCCGAAATTGCTGACGTGCTGGCCCGCTTCCGGGATCGGCACATGCACCCATGTGCCGTGTATGGCGGTGATCTTCATGCTCACGCCACCTTGTACTTGGCCAGCACCGCGCGATCGATCTCGATGCCCAGGCCCGGCCCGTCCGGCACCGCCACGACGCCGCCCTTCTGCTCGATCGGCACTGACGCGAGATGGTCGCGCAGCGGGTTGGGTGTCTGCTCGAACTCCAGCATCGGCGGCATCGGCCGGAAGGCCGGCGGCTGGTCGGGCAGGGCGGCGAGGAACTGCACCGTGGCCGCCAGGCCGATCGCCGAGCCCCAGGCATGCGGCACGCACTCGACGCCGAAGGCCGAGGCGAGGACGGCTATTTTGCGACACTCCGAGAAACCGCCGGCGGCGCAGAGGTCGGGCTGCACGATGTCCATCGCCTTCGACGCGATGATGTCGCGGAAGCCCCAGCGGGTGAAGTCGTTCTCGCCGCCGGCCACCGCCATGTCGAGTGCTCTAGTTACTTCCACGTAACCATCATGGTCTTCTGGGCTGATCGGCTCCTCGAACCACAATATGTCGTGCTCCTCCAGCATGCGGCCGAGCTTGATGGCGTTGGGCACCGAGAAGCAGTGGTTGGCGTCGACCGCGAGCTTGATATCGGGGCCGATGGCCTTGCGCACGGCGGCGACCCGGGCGGCGTCGAGCTTCAGGTCGCCCAGACCGATCTTCATCTTGATGGCGCGGAAGCCCATCGCCTTGAACGCCAGCGCCTCCTCGACCGCCTCCTCGACCAGCCGGTTCATGTCGATGAAGTACAGGCCGGTGGCGTAGGGAATCACGGAAGTCCGGTAGGCGCCGCCCAGCAGCTTGTGCACAGGCTTGTTCACGGCGCGGCCCATGATGTCCCACAGCGCGATGTCGATACCCGACATGGCCGAGATCGCCATGCCCGTCGTGCCGTAATCCTTGATCCGGTTGTAGAGGTCCTCCCAGATCACCTCGACGTCGAAGGGATCGCGCCCGATCAGGCGGCCCTTGTACTGCGTCTCGATGAACGCCTTGGCCACCGCCGACGGGCCATAGCACTCGCCCCAGCCGGTGATGCCCTGATCGGTGCTGATCTCGACCACGCAGGACGAGCGCGTGGCGTAGACCCAGCCGCGCGCCGAGACGAACGGCTTCTCGACCTTGCTCTGCAGCACGTGACAGACGATGTCGGTGATCTTCATGCGACCTCTGGACCCATGGTGTCAGGTTTGCGTTACTGCGTTGTTCGCGCGAGCGCCCGCTGTGCCGCCGCCAGCTGTCGCGCCAGGCCACGATCCGTCGTCGCCTCCCGGCGCGCCGCCTCGACCGCGCGGCTGATCGAGCCGGGATCGCGGCCGGTGGCGCGCGCCAGCGCCGACAGCGTGGCCGCGCCCGTCGCCTGGGCCAGCAGGCCGGCGATGCCACGCGCCCGCGACGCCGCGCGCACCCGCGT
>CAYTFW010000019.1:0-55442 GCA_964437145.1 uncultured Rhizobiaceae bacterium | reverse complement strand
GCGTCGTGCTATCACTCGTTCTTCTCTTGACTCAAACGGTCATGAGAGGACGACGAGGTGAATCAAAACTCCTCGAGCAGCCGCCCGAAGCCCGGCACCTTGTCCTGGATGCCGTTGGCGCGTAGCGCATGCCAGTAGGTCGCGGTGTTGATGGCGATCACCGGCTTGCCGAGCCACAGCTCGGCCGCCGCCGCCAGGCGCACCATCGAGAGGTTGGTGCCGACCTGCACCAGCGCGTCGACATCGTCGCCGTCGAGCTGGCGCAGCGCGTCGCGGCATTGCGCCGATGTCACCTCGGCGATGCCGGTCCACGACGTGCACTGCAGGGCGATGTCGCGCACGACCTCGATGCCGATATCGCGGAAGTAGCCATTGACCTCGGCGTTCATCACCGGCCAGTAGGGCGTCAGCACGGCGATCCGCCGGACGCCGCCGTAGGCCCGCAGCGCCGCCGCGGTGGCATGGCTGCCCACCGTCATCTTCAGCCCAGTGGCGCCCTCGATGCGCGCGACGAAGCTGTCGGCGCCTTTCAACCCGCCGAAGAACGACAGCGCCGAGATGCCCATCACCAGGTAGTCGGGCTCCATGGTCATGGCGCTCTTGACCGCGTCCATGACGTTGTCGCCGATCACCTGGATGCCGGCCTTGAAGCTGTCGTTGCCGATCCCCTTGCTGTTGGGCGTGAAGATCCGGCTGTAGTGATTGGTGACGCCCTGCGGACGCATGTCGTCGCAATCGGGTTGCACGATGGTGTTGGTCGACGGCGCCATGATCGCGAATTTGCGGCGCCAGCCCAGTGCGTCACGCATCGTGGTTCTCCCTTCCCCGGGAGGGGAAAGGTAAGGCAGCGCCATCAGGCGTTCAATCGCGCCGCCGCGCGCTTCACCGCTTCGGCGCGCTGCGCTTGGCGTGGGCCCGCCATCTCGGTCATGCGCGCGGTGAGCTCCGGTCCGGCGCCCTGGGGCGAGCCGGCGTTGAACGGCGGGTGCGGGTCGTACTCGATGCTGAGCTGGATGCCGCGCGCGACCGCTTCGCCGGCGACCTCGGCCGCGACCTTCAGCCCGAAATCGATGCCGGCGGTCACGCCGCCGCCGGTGATGGTGTTGCCGTCGACCACGACACGCTCACGCACCGGCGTGGCGCCGAACTCCTTGAGCATGTCCATCGACATCCAGTGCGTCGCCGCGCGCTTGCCCTTGAGCAGGCCGGCGGCGCCGAGCACCAGCGAGCCGGTGCAAACGGAGGTGACGTAGCGCGCGCCCGCCGCCTGGCGGCGCAGGAAGGCCAGGGTCTCGTCGTCCTCCAGGAGCGCGTTCATGCCGGCGCCGCCGGGCACGCAGACCAGGTCGAGCTGCGGGCACTCGGCGTAGGTCATGTCGGGGACCAGCTTCAGGCCGCCGCCGGCGACCACCGGCTCACGGCTCTTCCAGATCAGCCAGGTCTGCGAGTTCGGCAGCTTGCTCAGCACCTCCCACGGCCCGGTCATGTCGAGCTGGGTGATGTCGGGGAATACCAGGAAGCCGATGCGGAAGGGGGCGCCGGTCATGTTGATCTCCTGCGGGGCGATGGCGTGAGAATAGCGTGTGACTGACGATGGCGGAAATGACAATATCACGCGAAATCCTGCCATGAGGCTTTTATGCCTGCCACCGCGCCCCGCACGGTCGTCTTCCCGCTCTTCCCCGACTTCCAGCTGCTCGATGTCGCCGGCCCGCTGGAAAGTTTCTCCTTGGCGGAGCGCATCGCCGGCGTCGCGACCTACGACTTGCGTCTGCTGTCGGCCGAAGGCGGCATGGTACGCAGCTCCTCGGGCGTCGCGTTACCCGCCGAGACGCTCTCCGCCTTCGCGCGTCGTCGCATCGACACGTTGATCGTGCCGGGCGGCTACGGCGTGCTCGACGCGGCCAACGATCGGCGCCTCGTGGACTGGGTCGCCCGGCACGCACCGCGCGCGCGGCGCGCTGGCTCGGTTTGCTCCGGCGCCTTCGTCGTGGCCGAGGCCGGGCTGCTGAAAGGCCGGCGCGCGGCGACGCATTGGAGCCGCTGCGATCAGCTGGCGCAGCGCTTTCCCGACCTCACCGTCGAGCGCGACGCGATCTTCGTGCGCGACGGCGCGATCTTCACCTCGGCCGGCGTGACGGCGGGCATCGATCTGGCGCTGGCGCTGATCGAGGAGGATCTCGGCCGCGACATCGCCATGCAGGTGGCGCGCCACCTCGTGGTCTTCCTGCGCCGCCCCGGCGGCCAGTCGCAGTTCAGCGCGCCCTTCGCCGCGCAGCTCAGCGACAGCGACGGCGCGTTCGACGACCTGCATCGCTGGGTCGCCGACAACCTGAAACGCGATCTCTCGGTCGAGGCGTTGGCGGCGCGCGTCAACATGAGCCCGCGCCACTTCGCGCGCGTCTATCGCGAGCGCACCGGCGAGACACCGGCAAAGGCCGTCGAACGCTTCCGCCTGGAGGCCGCACGCCGCGCGTTGGAGACCAGGGACGCGCGCCTCGACATCGTGGCGCGCGATACTGGCCTGGGTGGCGCCGACCGCCTGCGCACGCTGTTCCGTCGTAAGCTCGGCGTCGCACCGCGTGCCTACAGAGCGAGCTTCGCAGCGTGAGTCCTTCTCCCCGCGAAGGCGGGGAGAAGGACTCAGCGTTCGGCGCGGACTCCGGTGGTTTCGTCCGCGATTTTGAGCGACGGGCCGGTGCGCGCTTCCATGCGGGCGGCGAGGTCGTCGGCGGGGTTGGGCGCGGCCGGTGTCGCGGCCTTGGCGGCGGCGCGGCGTCGGAAGGGCAGGCCGATCAGCCACCACAGCGCCTTGCCGAGCAGCCAGACGACGATGCTGATCTCGGCGAAGAGTAGCATCTTCTCGGCGGCGAAGGCGCGCAGCGCGGCCTCGACCTTGCCGCTGCCGTCGAGCGCGGTGCCCAGAGTCTTGATCAGCGACAAATTGGCGTCGAAGCCGCGGTTCATCACGCGCGCGTCGAACCACCACAGCGCGACCAAAGCGGCCAGGGTCAGCACGTAGCGCGAGGCGCCGATCAGAGGGACCAGCCCCGCACTGAGGATCGGGTTCTGGATCTTCACGGCGGCAGTGTAGCCGAGCCGGGCGCGGCGCTGCTAGGGTCGCCGCCGATCACGGAGCGCCATCAGGATGAAATTCGGCATCTTCTACGAGCACCAGCTGCCCAAGCCCTGGGCGGATGGCGACGAGGCGCGCCTGTTCCACGAGGCGCTGGATCAGGTCGAGCTCGCCGACCGGCTGGGCATCGACTACGCCTGGGAGGTCGAGCACCATTTCCTTGAGGAGTACTCGCATTCCTCCGCGCCGGAGGTGTTCCTCGCCGCCGCCTCGCAGCGCACGCAGCGCATCCGGCTGGGTCACGGCATCTGCCTGTCGCCGCCGCAGTACAACCACCCGGCGCGCGTCGCCGAGCGCCTGGCGACACTGGATCTCGTGTCGAAGGGCCGCGTCGACTGGGGTACCGGTGAATCGTCGTCGCTGATGGAGCTGGGCGGCTTCCGCGTGCCTGTCGCGGAAAAGCGCCAGATGTGGCGCGAGACCGTCGAACAGACCGCCGACATGATGGTGATGAATCCCTATCCCGGATTCGAGGGCCGCTATTTCTCGATGCCCTGCCGCAACGTCGTGCCGAAGCCGGTGCAGAAGCCGCATCCGCCGATCTGGGTGGCGTGTTCCAAGCGCGAAACCATCCATCTCGCGGCGCGCTGCGGCATCGGCGCGCTGACCTTCGCCTTCGTCGACGCGGCCGAGGCCAAGCAATGGGTCGACGACTACTACCGCATCCTCAAGACCGAGTGCGTGCCGATCGGCCACGCGATCAATCCCAATATCTGCATGGTGAGCGGCTTCTCGGTGCATCCCGATCGCGAGGAGGCGCGCCGCCGCGGGCTCGATGGCTTCATGTTCTTCGGCTTCGCGCTGGGCCACTTCTATGTCTTCGGTGAGCACAGACCCGGCCGCACCGACGTGTGGAGTCGCTACGAGAAGGCGCGCGCGCATCTACCGCCCAACCCGGCGCGCGGCATCGGCTCGCCGGACGAGGTGCGCCAGCACCTGCGCAACTTCGCCGAGGCCGGCGTTGACCAGGTCTGCTTCGTGCAGCAGGGCGGGCGCAACCGGCATGACCATATCTGCGCGTCGCTCGAGCTCTTCGCGCGCGACATCCAGCCGGAGTTCAAGGAGAAGGCTGCCGAACGCGAAGCGCGCAAGATGGAAGAGCTGGCGCCCTATCTGGAGCGGGCGATGGCGCGCAAGGTCCGGCGCGCTGAGATGAGCGACGCCGAGGTGCCGAGCTATGCCGCGCTGGGCCGCCAGGTCGTCGCCGGCTCGCCGCCCTCGGCCAGCCCGACATTGGGCAGCCAGGTCGCGGACTACGGCAAGGCGGCGGAGTAGTTTGGGAGCGCCGGCGTCCCGCTGGCTCACGTCTTCGGGCCGCGCCGCTCCAGCGGCGCTCATGAGGCGTCGCTGGAGCGACGCGGCCCAAACGGCTTGAAAGCCACTGGAGTGGCGCGCGCCCAGCCCCCGCCGCTACTCGAACACCAGATCGGCGGGCGAGATCAGCACGCCGAACTGGGCGCACCAGATCACCACGCTCGGATAGGCCTTGAGATCGACACCGTCGGGGATGGTGTATTTCTGGCTGCCCTTGAACGAACGCAGCTTGCCGAGGTCGATGAACATCGTGTCGCGCACGTCGGCGGTCTGGCGGATCTTCGCCTTCGGCACGAGATAGACGTGGAAGGCCGGGCCCGGCCCGACCTCGAAACTGGTGTCCAGGTGCACGACCCGGCGATAGACCGTGACATCGCCTTTGCCGTAGTGGATCGGGTCGGCGGGATTGGCGTGGATGAAACGGCCTTTTGCGGCCAGGCCGACGCGGTCCTGATCGGTCAGCGTGTCCATAGCGGTGGGTGGCGGGAAGACGTAGGGGTAGACGAAAAAGCCGACGGCGACGCCGAAGGCCGTGCCCAGGATGCCGCCGATCAGGAAAATCGCGATGCCGCGCCACATGGTTGCCGCTCCGAAGTAAGCCAAGCCCAGGCAGCCTAGCGCCCGCCCCGGTTCCCTTGGCATCACGTGTGCTTGTGAAGGCGGCGGCCGGCCCTTGTCCGGCGCGCGACGAGTGATACTGTTCGCCCATCGTGGCCCGGCCGCCGGAGGGCGGGGCCGCTTACCAGGGAGTTGGGGATGGTGAAACATTGGAAAGCGCTGATCGGCGCCGTGGCGATGGCCGGCGCGATGTCGCTGGCGGCCCCGCCGCAGGCGCAGGCGCAGACGGTGCGCGTGGTCATGCATTCGGATCTGAAGATCCTCGATCCGATCTGGACCACCGCCTACATTGTGCGTAATCACGGCTATCTCGTCTGGGACACGCTGTTCGCGATGGACGAGAAGTTCGAGGTCAAGCCGCAGATGGTCGACACGTGGAAGGTCAGCGACGACAAGCTGACCTATACGTTCACCCTGCGCGACGGGCTGGAGTGGCATGACGGCAAGCCGGTCACGGCCGAGGACTGCATCGCATCGATCAAGCGCTGGGGCGCCAAGGATTCGATGGGCCAGAAGCTGATGGGCGTCACCGCCGAGATGAAGGCGGTCGATGCCAAGACCTTCACGCTGACGCTCAAGGAGCCCTACGGCCTGGTGCTGCAGTCGCTGGGCAAGCCGTCGTCGAACGTGCCGTTCATGATGCCCAAGAGCGTGGCGGAGACCGATCCCAACACGCAGATCAAGGCGACCGATGTGATCGGCTCGGGCCCGTTCATCTTCCGCCCCGCCGAGTGGAAGCCCGGTGAGAAGGTGGTCTACGTCAAGAACCCGAAGTACAAGCCGCGCAACGAGCCGCCCTCGGGCCTCGCCGGCGGCAAGGTGGTCAAGGTCGATCGCGTTGAGTGGATCTGGATCGCCGACGTGCAGACCTCGATGAACGCGCTGATCGCCGGCGAGATCGACATGGTCGAATCGCCCGGCCACGACCTGCTGCCGGTCCTGGCCAAGGAGAAGAACGTCAGGCTGTTCAACGCCAACCCGACCGGTAACCAGTTCACGTTCCGCTTCAACGTGCTGCACAAGCCGTTCGACAACCCGAAGATCCGCCACGCCGCGGTCGTAGCGATGAGCCAGGAGCCGTTCCTGCAGGCGGTGGTCGGCGACGCCCAGTGGTACAAGACCTGCAAGGCGATGTTCATCTGCGGCACGCCGCTGGAGAGCATGGCCGGCATGGACGGCGTGCTCAACGGCGATTCGGCCAAGGCCGCGCAGCTGCTCAAGGACGCCGGCTACGACGGCACGCCGATCGTGCTGATGCAGTCGACGGACCTCCAGGTGCTGACCAACCTCGCGCCGGTCGCCAAGGCCCAGCTCGAGAAGGCCGGCTTCAAGGTCGACATGCAGTCGATGGACTGGCAGACCCTGGTGTCGCGCCGGACCAAGAAGGATCCGCTGAACGCCGGTGGTTGGAGCGCCTTCCTCACCTCGTGGGTGGCGGCCGACATCCTCAACCCGGTCATGGCCGGCTTCTTCAACTCGGCCTGCGACAAGGCGATGTTCGGCTGGCCGTGCGACGAGCAGATCGAGAAGCTGCGCGACCAGTTCGCCAAGGAGAGCGATCCGGCCAAGCACAAGGCGATCGTCGAGGCGATCCAGAAGCGCTGGGCGGAGTATCCGACCCACGTCCATCTTGGCCAGTGGTACGCGCCCTTCGCGCTCAGCACCAAGCTCGAGGGCAATCTGGTGGCGCCGGTCACCGTGTTCTGGAACGTTACCAAGAAGTAGCCGGCGCCTAGCGCGCGGCGATCGAACGGCGGCCCTCGGGCCGCCGTTCCCATTTTTCAGCAGACACGGGCGCGGCTGCCCAATTCGGCGGCATTTCCCTTGTGCTGGATGACCGCGATGGTAGGGTCTGGCCAACCAAGAAGCGGAGAGATCAGCCGGCGGTCAGGCCTGCGTGACGGGACACCGTAGGCACGATTGTTGCTCGGTCCGCTTCGGATAGACGACGCGGTTCGGCCGCGCACAGGGAGGGGCTCTCTATGACGATGAAATCGACCCGTCGGGCCGCTGTGGTCGGGGCCGCGCTGGTCGCCGGCTCGCTGGCGTTCGGCGCCGCGGCCCAGGCGCAGAACACGCTGCGCGTCGTGCAGCACGGCAACCTCACCATTCTCGATCCGATCCAGACGACCGCTTACGTCACGCGCAACCACGGCTACCTGATCTACGACACGCTGTTCGCGGCCGACGAGAAGTTCGAGATCAAGCCGCAGATGGTCGACAAGTACGAGGTCAGCGCCGACAAGCTGACCTGGACCTTCACCCTGCGCGACGGCCTGGAGTGGCATGACGGCCAGCCGGTCAAGGCCGAGGACTGCACCGCCTCGCTGACCCGTTGGGCCAAGCGCGACGCGATGGGCCAGAAGCTCTTCGACTTCGTCAAGGAGCTGAAGGTCGTCAACGACAAGACCTTCCAGCTCATCCTCAAGGAGCCCTACGGCCTGGTGCTCGACTCGCTCGGCAAGCCGTCGTCGAACACGCCCTTCATGATGCCCAAGCGCGTCGCCGAGACCGATGCCTTCCAGCAGATCAAGGAGTATGTCGGCTCCGGCCCGTTCATCTACCAGACGGCGCAATCCAAGCCGGGCGACAAGCACGTCTATCTGAAGAATGCGAAGTACAAGCCGCGGTCCGAGCCGGCCTCGGCCCTGGCCGGCGGCAAGGTGGTCAAGGTCGATCGCCTCGAGCTGATCGAGATGCCGGACGTACAGACCCAGGCCAACGCCCTGCTGGCCGGCGAGATCGACATCGTCGAGGCACCGCCGCACGACCTGCTGCCGGTGCTGAGCAAGGACAAGAACATCGTCCTCGACGACTGGAACCCACTGGGCCACGTCTTCGTCATCCGCTTCAACCACTCGGTCAAGCCGTTCGACAACCCCAAGGTCCGCCTGGCCGCGCTCTACGCCATCAACCAGGAGGACTATCTCAAGGCCACGGTCGGCGACGCCAAGTACTATAAGGTTTGCGGCGCCGCCTTCATCTGCGGCACGCCCAACGGCACCGAGAAGGGCAGCGACATCCTGATCAAGTCCAACTTCGAGAAATCGAAGGAGCTGCTCAAGGAGGCCGGCTACGACGGCACGCCGATCGTGCTGATGCAGTCGACCACGCTCGCGATCCTGACCAACACCGCGCCGGTGACCAAGTCGCTGCTCGAGAAGGGCGGCTTCAAGGTCGACATGCAGTCGATGGACTGGCAGACTCTAGTGACGCGTCGTACCAAGAAGGATCCGGCCGACAAGGGCGGCTGGAACGTCTTCCACACCTACTCGGTGTCGGCCGACGCGGTCAACCCGATCTCCAACGCCTACTTCGTCGCCGCCGACGGCAAGCAGTGGTTCGGCTGGCCGGTCGATCCCGAGATGGAAAAGCTGCGTGACGCCTACGCGCGCGAGACCGATCCGGTGAAGCAGAAGGACCTTGCTGAGAAGGTGCAGCTGCGCGCCCTGGAGACGGCGCAGTTCGGCTGGATCGGCCAGTGGTACGGCCCGGGCGCGCGCCGCAGCAACGTCACCGGCTGGCTCAAGGCGCCGGTCCCCGTGTTCTGGAACATCGAGAAGACCGGCAAGTAGCCGGTCTTCGCATCCTTCGGTCCGGTCCGACATGTTCGCGTTCATCGCCAGGCGCCTGGTCGCCACGATCCCCGTGCTGCTGTTCGTGGCGATCTTCGTCTTCATGCTGCTGCGGCTGACGCCGGGCGACCCGGCGGCGGTCATCGCCGGCGACAACGCCACGTCGGACCAGGTCGCCGCCATCCGCGCCAAGCTCGGCCTCGACGAGCCGCTGCACACCCAGTTCTTCATCTGGTCGGGCAAGGCGCTCAGCGGCGATTTCGGCGAGTCGTTCTTCTTCAAGAAGACGGTGGCCGAGCTGATCGCCCAGCGCATCGAGCCCACCGCCATGCTGGCGCTGTGCACGCTCATCCTGGCGGTATCGATCGCCGTGCCGCTGGGGGTGCTTGCGGCGGCCAGGCAGGGCGGCTGGGTCGACCGCGCGATCATGGGCTTCTCGGTGCTGGGTTTCTCGGTGCCGGTGTTCGTCGTCGGCTACCTGCTGATCTATCTCTTCGCCATCCAGTGGGGCCTGTTGCCGGTGCAGGGTTACCGGCGCATCGCCGAGGGATTCGGCGACTTCATCATCCGGTTGATCCTGCCCAGCGTCACGCTGGCGGTGATCTACATCGCGCTGATCTCGCGCATCACCCGGGCCAGCGTCATCGAGACCCTGGGCGAGGACTACATCCGCACGGCGCGCGCCAAGGGCTTGCCCGGCCGCACCGTGCTGCTGCGCCACGCGTTGCGCAACGCCGCGGTGCCGATCATCACCGTGATCGGCATCGGCATCGCGCTGCTGATCGGCGGCGTCGTGGTGACCGAGAGCGTCTACAATATCCCCGGCGTTGGCCGGCTCACCGTCGACGCCGTGCTGGCGCGCGACTTTCCGGTGATCCAGGTCGTGATCCTGATGTTCAGCTTCGTCTACGTGCTGATCAACCTGGTGATCGACATCGCCTACAGCTTCTTCGATCCGAGGATCCGCTATTGACCATCGCGCTCGAAAACGAAGTCGACGCAGCAGCCGCACGCGCCGCCGCTGTCGCCCGCCCCAGCGTCTGGAAACGGCTCTCCCAGAACATCAGCGTCCGCATCGGCGGCGCCATGGTGCTGATCATGGTGCTGGTCGGGCTCGCCGCGCCGCTGCTCGGTACCGTCGATCCGGCGCGCATCGATCCGACCTCGCGCAACCGTAAGCCCGGCGCCGAGGTCACCGTGCGCAACGACGACGGCACACGCACGACGCGCACCGTGCACATGGGCACCGACAGCCTGGGCCGCGACATCTACAGCCGCGTGGTCTACGGCGCGCGGGTCTCGCTGATCGTCGGCATTTCGGTCGCCTCGCTCAGCATCGTCATCGGCGTCTTCATCGGCCTGGTGTCGGGCTACATCCGCTGGCTCGACGGCATCGTCATGCGCATCATGGACGGGCTGATGGCGATCCCCGGCATCCTGCTGGCGATCGGTCTTGTGTCGTTGTTCCGCGCCGGTCTGGGCACGGTGATCTTCGCCATCGTCGTGCCGGAGATCCCGCGCGTCGTGCGCCTGGTACGCTCGGTCGTGCTGTCGGTGCGCGAGGAGCCCTATGTCGAGGCGGCGATCTCGGTCGGCACGCCGATGCCCAAGATCCTGTGGCGCCACATCCTGCCCAACACCATCGCGCCGGTGATCGTGCAGGGCACCTTCATCTGCGGCTCGGCGATCCTCGCCGAAGCGACCTTGAGCTTCCTCGGTATTGGCATACCCACCGATACGCCGACCTGGGGCAACATCATGGCCGAAGGACGCCAGTTCTTCCGTGTCCATCCCCACAACATCCTGTACCCGGCGATCTTCCTCGCGCTGACGGTGCTGGCGGTCAACATGCTGGGCGACGGTCTGCGCGACACGCTCGATCCCAAGATGAGCAAGCGGGTCTGAGCCATGAACGCCAGTGGTGTTGGAGTAGGGCGTCCGGTCCTCGACGTGCGCGATCTGTCGATCGCCCTGCCCAAGGGCGGTGATCGACCATTCGCCGCCGAGAAGGTGAGCTTCACCGTCAAGACCGGCGAGATCGTCTGCCTAGTGGGCGAATCGGGGTCCGGCAAATCGGTGATCGCCCAGGGTGTCATGGGCCTGCTGCCCAAGGCGCTGCCGGTGGCCGGCGGCCAGATGCTGCTCGATGGCGAGGATGTCGCGCAGGCGACCGAGGCGCGGCTGCGCGAGCTACGCTGCGTGCGCATGGCGATGATCTTCCAGGAGCCGATGACCGCGCTCAATCCGGTCATGACCTGTGGCGATCAGATCGACGAGGTGCTGCGCGAGCACACGCAGATGTCGGCGGAGGAGCGCAAGAGCAAGATCATCCAGATCTTCGAGCAGGTGCGCATGCCCGATCCGCCGCGCATCTACGCGTCGTATCCGCACCAGCTCTCCGGCGGCCAGCGCCAACGCGTGATGATCGCCATGGCCCTAGTGCTGGAGCCGGCGCTGCTGATCGCCGACGAGCCGACCACGGCGCTCGATGTGACGACCCAGGCGCAGATCCTGCAGCTGATCAAGGACATCCAACGCGAGAAAGGCATGGGCGTGCTGTTCATCACGCACGATTTCGGCGTCGTGCGCGAGATCGCCCACCGCGTCGCCGTGCTGCGGCTGGGCGAGCTGGTCGAGATGGGCCCGACCGAGGACATCCTGCTGCGGCCCAAGCATCCCTATTCGCGCATGCTGATCTCCTCGGTGCCCAGCATGCATCCGGCCGACCGGCCGCGCGCGACCGGGGCCAAGCTGGTGCTGCGCACCGAGAACCTGACCAAGATCTACGGCGGCGGCAGCCTGTTCAGCAAAGGCCATTCGGTGAAGGCGGCCGACAAAGTCAACATCGAGATCCGCCAGGGCGAATCGGTCGGCATCGTCGGCGAATCCGGCTCGGGCAAATCGACCGTGGCGCGCTGCATCGCGCGCCTGATCGATCCCACCGACGGCCGCGTGCGGCTGGGCGAGGACGACGTCGCGCTGATCCCGCAGCGCCTGCTGCGCCGTCATCGCCGGCGCATCCAGATCATCTTCCAGGATCCCTATCGCTCGCTCAATCCCCGGCGCACGGTCGGCGATTCGATCATCGAAGGGCCGATGAATTTCGGCATGGCGCGCCCGGAGGCCTGGGCGCGGGCGCGCAAGCTGATGGAGCTGGTGCGGCTCGATCCCGACTCGCTGGATCGCTATCCGCACCAGTTCTCGGGTGGCCAGCGCCAGCGCATCTGCATCGCGCGCGCGCTCGCCATGGAGCCCGAGCTGCTGATCGCCGACGAGGCGGTCTCGGCGCTCGACGTGTCGGTGCAAGCGCAGGTGCTCGACCTGCTCGACGAGATCCGCCAGCGGCTCAACCTCGCCATGCTGTTCATCACCCACGATCTGCGCGTCGCGGCGCAGGTCTGCCACGAGGTCGCGGTGATGGAGAAGGGCATCGTCGTCGAGTACGGGCCGGTCGCCGACGTCTTCCTGCGCCCGCAGCATCCCTACACCAAGGCGCTGCTCGCCGCCGCGCCGGGCCGCGACTGGGAGTTCGGCAAGTTCGAGGCGGCGTAACCGCTTCACTGTCATCCCGAACGCAGCGAGGGATCCAGACAGTTCTCTAGATCCCTCGCTGCGCTCGGGATGACAGCGAGTACGAGTCATGACGCGTAAGATCTTCACGGCCACGCTCGGCACCGAGACCAATACGTTTTCCTCGTTGCCAACCGGTCTCAGGCTGTTCGAGGAGACCTGTCTCTTCCGCAAGGCCAGCTACGGCGATCGGGTGCCGATGTTCGGCCTGCCGCTCGCGGTGTGGCGTCGGCGCGCCGAGGCGCGCGGCTGGACCATCATGGAGAGCCTGTGCGCCTTCGCCCAACCCGCCGGCAAGACGGTGAAGAAGGTCTACGAATCCTTCCGCGACGAGATCGTCGCCGACCTGAAGGCGGCGCTGCCGGTCGACGCGGTGCTGCTGTCGCTGCACGGCGCGATGGTGGCCGAGGGCTACGACGACGCCGAGGGTGACCTGCTGGCGCATGTCAGGCGCGTCGTCGGTCCCGACGTGCCGATCGGCGTCGAGCTTGACCTGCATGGCAATGTCGGCCCGCTCAAGCTCGACAACGCCAGCTGGATCGTGCTGTTCAAGGAGTATCCCCACATCGACGTCAAGGAGCGCGCCGAGGAGGTCTTCACCATCCTCGAGGCGGTGTTCGATCGCGGCGCGAAGCCGGTGATGGGCTGGTACGACTGCCGCACCGTCGGTCTGTTCCACACCACGCGCCAGCCGATGCGCGGCTTCGTCGACAAGTGCGCGGCGCTCGAAGGCAAGGATGGCGTGCTGTCGATCTCGGTGATCCACGGCTTCCCGTGGGCCGATGTCCCCGACATGGGCAGCAAGCTGCTGGTCGTGGCGGATGGCGACCGGGCCAAGGCCGAACGGCTGGCGACCCAGCTGGGCCGCGAGTTCTACGCCATGCGCGCCGAGACCCAGCCGCCCTACGCCACGCTCGACCAGGCGATGGCGCGCGCGGCCTCGCACAACCTGCCCAAGCCGCTGGTGATCGCCGATGTCTCCGACAACGCCGGCGGCGGCGGGGCCAGCGACTCGACCTTCATCCTCCAGGCGATGCGCGAGCGCGGCATCAAGGACGGCGCCATCGCCACGTTCTGGGATCCGATGGCGGTGCGCATCGCCTTCGAGGTCGGCGAGGGCGCCGAGGTCGACGTGCGTATCGGCGGCAAGCTGGGCGTGATGTCGGGACCGGCGTTGGACCTGCGCGCCCGGGTGATCGGCCTGAAGCGCGACGCCACTACGCACGGCTTCGGCGGCTCGCGCGTGCCGATGGGCGATATGGCGGCGTTCGAGGTCGACGGCATCGCCGTCGTCTGCAGCACGCTGCGCGCGCAGTGCAAGAGCGTCGACGCCTTCACCAATGTCGGCGTCGATCCATCGATGCGCAAAGTCGTGGTGGTGAAGTCGATGCAGCACTTCCACGCGGAGTACGCGCCGGTGGCATCGGAGATTCTCTACGTGGCGGTGCCCGGCGCCGTGGCGCCGGACTTCCGCTCCATGACCTACACGAAGGCGCCCAGGAAGCAGTGGCCCTTCGTGGCCGATCCGTTCGCCGCCTAGGCGGTCGCCAGCGGGTCGGGGCCGAACTTGTTCGGGCCCTTGGTGCCTTCGAGGAAGCCGCATTCGATCAGGTACCAGAGGCCGCCGATGATCGGCACCAGGGCGATCAGCACCCACCAGCCCGACTTGTCGCGGTCGTGGAAGCGCTTCACGCCGAGCGCAAAGGACGGCCACAGCGCGGCCAGGTAGATAATGATCATCACGACCATGCCGGCACCGCCGCCCTGGAGCTGGCCGTCCGGCCCGACAGTCATGCTGCCGCCGATCAAGAGCCCGACAATCACGAGAAGGACGATGATGGCGACCGCGAGCGCGAGGCCGCCGAGCCACCATTTGGCGCGGTTGATCCGGCCGTTGAAACTGAAGAACAGGTCCATCATTGGATCTTCTCCCCCGAGGGTACGCTCCGGGCCCACTGCGAGACCGATCGCAGGCTGAAGTATACCAAAAAATTACGATATCTAGTAGGCCCGATTTGTTGACCTACCGGCAATAGTTCATGAAATGTCAATTGCCTACTTGATTTCGCTACACCGATAGGTGCCGAAATCGGCGGTGTAGCGCGGCGTGATCGTGCCTTCGCGCGGCATGGGCGCGCGACAGACCCGAGCCGAGTTGTCCTTCTGGATGAAGATCAGCGGATTGGCCTCGACCGTCTGCACGGCGGTCCGGATCTGGTAGCCGGCGCGCAGGCTGGCGGCGAGCGTCGGGGCGTCGGGATCGTCGACGCGCTGCGGGTCGAGCGGCCGGGCCGCCGGTGGCTGCGTCTGCGCCTGGACCGGCGTCGGGGTTCGCTGGGCCAAGGCCGGGACGGGGGACAGCAGAAGCGACAGGGCCAGGGCCGCGCGCATCAGAGGGCTGGTTCGCATCAGGCCGCCTCCTTCTTCAGTTCCCGCAGGCGCAAGACCCGGCCGCCGCCGCCCAGTGCCGGATGCCCGTCCTGCCACGCCACGACGCCGTTGCACAGCGTGAGCACGATGCCGCGCGCCGGCTTGATCGGTTGCTCGAACGTCGCCGTATCAATCACCGTCGCCGGATCGAAGACGCAGATATCCGCGTAGTGACCCTCGCGCACTAGCCCGCGCTTCGCCAGACCGAAGGTCTTGGCCGACAGCGACGTCATGCGCCGCACCGCGTCCTCGAGCGGGAACAGGCCGAGGTCGCGGCTGTAGTGGCCGAGCACGCGCGGGAAGGTTCCCCACAGGCGCGGGTGCGGATGCTGGTCGAGCGGCAGGCCGTCGCTGCCGATCATCGCCTGGGGATGCGACAGCGCTTTGCGCACGTCGTCCTCGCTCATCATCCAGTAGATCGCCCCCGCGGGCTGCAGGCGGTCGGCCGCTTCGTAGACCGAGCAGCCGAGTTCGGCGGCGATGTCCTTCAGGTCACGGCCGCCGGCCGAAGGCATCGCCTCCGACCAGGTGACCATCACCTTGTCGGCGCGATCCAGCATCTGCTTGCGCAGGATCGTCGAGCCCGCGACGTAGGGATAGACGTCGAAGGCGATCGGCCAGTCCTTCATCGCCTGGTCGAATTTCGGCAGCGTCTCGCGCATGCGGCCGAAATTCTTCCGGCTGGAGCATTTGTGGTGCGAGACCACCACCTGCGCCCCGGCGCGGCGGCCGATCTCGAAGGTCTCGTCCATCGCCGCCAGGATGTCGTCGTCCTCGTTGCGCATGTGCGCGGTGTAGACCGCGCCGTGCCGGCCCAGCGGGCTGGCGATCTCCGCCACCTCGTCGGTCGTCGCGTGCGCCGCCGGCGGATAGAACAGGCCGCTCGACATGCCGATGGCGCCGTCGCCCAGCGCGTTGTCGAGCATGTCGCGCATGCGCGCCGTCTCGGTGGCGGTGGCCGCGCGGTCGAGGTCGCTGCCCAGCACGCTGTAGCGCAAGGTGGCGTGGCCGATCAGGAAGGCGCCGTTGATCGAGGGGCGCGCCGCTTCGACCAGCTCGGCGAAGGCGGCGAAGCTCTGCGTCAGGAACCGCTCCTGCTTGACGATCAGCGACAGATTGTGCGGCGCCGGCTTGGGGCCGCTGTAGGGCGCCGGGCTGAATCCGCAATTGCCGCAGACCACCGTCGTCACGCCCTGGCTGGCCTTCATCGCCATCGAGGGATTCTCGATCAGCGCCGTGTCGTCGTGCGTATGGACGTCGATGAAGCCCGGCGCCACCACCTTGCCCGATACGTCGATCTCGTTGTCGCCCCTGAGCGTGCCGGGCGCGCCGACCGCGACGATGCGGTCGCCTTTGATGGCGACGTCAGCGGCGCGGCGCGGCGCACCGCTGCCGTCGATCAGCGTGCCGTTGCGAAGAACCAGGTCATGGGCGGTCATCGGCTGTCGGGCTCCGGGCGAGTCGGAAGGCGGTCAGGGCCGGCGCAGCTGCGCCGTGCGCGGTGTGGCGCACGACGCGCTCTGGCCGCTCTGGGTCAGTTCCAGGCGATCGCCGGCGATGCGGCCGATCCAGCGGATGCGCTGGAGGCGGGTGTCGTCGACGTTCTCGCGGTGCGTGGTCTCGAGATTGATCGTTTGGCCGTCGCGCCGGCCGGAGACGGTCCAGCGGATCTGACGGCGACCGGGCGAGGTCGCCGAGCCGCCGATGGTGGCGCCGTCAATCGTCAGGTCGAATGACACGGTGGCGCAGTGACCGGCACCGGCGTCCTGCCCCGTGGAGGTGCCGACCCAGCGTTCCGCCGCCCACGCAGGCCCGCCGGCGAGCGCGAGCCCGACGATCGCGATCGACACCATGGCCCGCTCGCGCATCAGCGCCCCCCAAGATCGCACGGGTAAGACCACATGTCTCGCTCGTCGCCGCCTTCGAACCTGTCGTCGAGAAGAACAAGATCAGGGGTGGTCATGAAGGCGCTCCTGGACGATCGCTCTCAATCGATTCGCTTCAGGTTCACCGACCGGAGCTGGCGACAGAACTCGCCACGACCGCTGGTCAACTGAATAAGGCCGTGCCGCTGAAATCCCGTCCACTGGACGCGGGTCCGGCGCGGCGAGTACCAGGGTCGATAGGTCATCTCGATCTGGATGAAGCCGTGCGAGCGCATGCCGTAGACGGTCCACCTGATCTTGCCGCTGGTCGACTGGGACTCCGCGCTACCGTCGACCGCGACGCCGTCGATATAGAGGGTGAACGCGACCGACGGGCAGGGGCCGGCACCGAAATGGTCGGATGACGATATCCCGGCCCATCGCTCGCTCTGAGCGGCGGCCTCGGCCGTCACCAGAAGCAGCAGGACCGCACCAAATAGTCGCCAGGCCTTCCTCATCACGCCTCGTTGCGGCCAAGCTGTAGATCGGGCTCGAAGGGGTACATCGGCTTGCGTCGATTGACATAGGTGAACAGCGCCAGGTCAGAGCTGGTGCAACCATCACCGTCGCACATCACGATGTGCTTGGCGATTGGCTCAAATCCGGCGCGGAAATGCTGGCGTGACTTAATTATGACGTATTTCTTGCGGCGCGGATCGATGCCGCAATGGGTGAAGACGCCCAGATCATAGGGCTCGCTGCGCTTCTCCGAGACTACGATCTGCATCGCGCCGGTGTCGAGCACGGCGGTGCGGCCCATGCGCACCTTGGTGCCGGTGGCCATCGGCCCGGTGACCACGAACTCGCCGTCGGTGACGCACTTGACCTTGCCGCTGACCTTCAGCGGCTTGCCCTTGAGGTTGAGCTGCGGCATGTCGACCTTGCCGCCAAGCTCGAGGCTCACCGTCGCGCCGATGCCGGCCGCGATCATCTTGGCCACCGCGGCGGGATCCCAGATCGGCCCGGCGCAGACATCCTCGAGGCCTTGCTTCATCGCCTCCTCGACCACGCTCATGACGTCCTGCGTGCCGCCCGAGGCGGTGTTGTCGCCGTGGTCGGCGAGGATGATCGGGCCGCCGTCGAGCGTCTTGGCGCCCGCGACCTGCTCGGCCAACGGCGCTCCCTTGTAGAGAAACGCCTCGCGGCGATCCCAGGCCATGTCGAGCAGGCGGTTGAGCAGGATCTCGCCCTCGGCCGTGCGTTTGTCGCAGACGACCACGGCGGAGCAGGAGAGGTGCGGGATGTCCGCCTGCGGGAAGCCGCCGAACACCGAGGCGTTGAGCACCTGGCCGGAATCCTCGGCCGCGTTGGCCATGTCCATGATGTCCTTCATGGGCTGGCGCGAGGGCGTATGGACCAGCGAGCTGGTCAGCATCGGCCGCACGCCCCAGACCATCTTCGGCGCGACCTCGCCGTCGAGCATGCGCACCAAGGTGTTGCCGGCGCGCTCGCCGGTATGGCCCATGTCGATATGCGGGTAGGTGCGATAGCCGGCGATGACATCGCAGTTTTCGACCATCGCCGCGGTGAGCTGGGTGTGGAAATCCAGCCCGACCGCGATCGGCAGCCTGGGTGCCAGGGCGCGGATGCGGCGCAGCAGCTCGCCTTCGCCGTCATCGAAATGCTCGGCGACCATGGCGCCATGCAGGGCGAGGAACACCGCGTCGCAGCCCTTGCCGATGCCCTCCAGGATCGCCGCGCTCATCTGTTCGTAAGCGGCCTTGTCGACATAGCCCGAGGGGTGGGCGCTGGCCGACATCGGCACGGCGATCTCCGCGCCAATCCGCCGCGCCACCTTGATGAAGCCGCCGATCGTGGTGTTGGTGCCTTCCGCTTCGGCGATCGCCGACGCTCCCACCAGCGGCCCGTTGGGTCCGAACGAGCTGAGTGGCGTGGGCACCGGCGAGAAGGTGTTGGTCTCGTGCATCATCATGGCGATGACGATCTTGCGGGCCATCCGCGAACTCCTTGATCGGTCGGCGAAATCGAGACCGATCGTGCCCGGGACGGCGACCGGCGAACAGCCTCACGCCGGCATAGGTCGTGTGGAAACCTGCAAGGCTCCCATCGAAAATCCTGCTGCGTTGCAAAAATAAAACACAGGGCCTGCACGGTAAACAGGCGTTTATATCTTGAAATTAAAGCACTATTTTTCCCTTGTCGGACCTTCGCAGATGCACCATATTGGTCGTGCGGCAAACGCCGTTTCGACGGCTTCTTTGTTTGCCGCAATGCCCGTCTTGGGCGTTTCCTCCCTAAAACTCGGGCGGTGTCTTTGACACCGCCTTTTTTTCGTCTGGAGACGAAACGGGAGGGCGACGGCTATTCGGCGGCGAAGGCGGAGTGGCCCAGGGTGGCGTGGCCGACATCCTCGATGAACTCGGCGAGATGGCGCGACAGGGCGGCGAAGCCGGCATGCGGGCGCATCGCCGCCTCGTCCATATAGAGTGCCCGGTTGATCTCGACCTGCAGGACGTGAACGCTGCGGCCCGGCGCGCCGTAGTGTTGGGTGGTGAAGCCGCCGGCATAGGGCTGGTTGCGCATGGCGCGGTAGCCGCGCACCCGCAGCCAGCCCTCGGCCAGGCCGACCAGCGCCGGCGCGCAGGCGGCGCCGTGATTGTCGCCCAGCACGAAGTCGACGCGACCGCCCTTGCCGCCCAGCCCGACCGGTGAGTTGGACGGCATCGAGTGGCAATCGA
This sequence comes from uncultured Rhizobiaceae bacterium, assembly GCA_964437145.1. GTDB lineage: Bacteria > Pseudomonadota > Alphaproteobacteria > Reyranellales > Reyranellaceae > JAFAZJ01. The sequence continues at coordinate 36,175 of CAYTFW010000019.1, read as the reverse complement.
CCAGGATGCAATGGCCGAAACGCTCCAAGGTCTCGTCGATCAGCCGGCGTAAAGCGGCGTGGTAGGGCCGATAGTACCAAGCCAGGCGGCGTTCCAGCTCGGCCACCGGCAGGCGGCGGCGATAGAGCGGCTGGCCGTCGAAGGCGACGCGTGGCAGGCAGCCCAGGCCGGCCGCGACGCGCGGCGAGCGCGTGTTGGCGTGGCCGGGCAGGGCGCCCTCGAACATCGCCGGGTCGACCTCGTAGGGTTCGCGATTGGCATCGACGAAGGAGCGCGGATAGAGCGCCTTGAGCATCGGCACGCCCGATTTCGCCGCCAGCGCGAACAGGTCGTCGACATAGGCGTCCTCGGCGCGCCGCAGCACGGCCATGTCGAGATGGGTCTGGCGCAGGAAATCGGCGGGATAGGCGCGGCCGCTATGCGGCGAGGCCAGCACCACCGGCAGTGTCTGGGCCACCGGACGGTCGATCTCGATCGGCGGCGACGGCTGCGCGGCGGGACTCGATTCCATGCGACCTGATTAGACCGAATCGGCGGCGCCGTCATCCGTGTCGGGCCCGGGAGCGCGACTTGCCAACCCGGAAGCGATGCGTTACAGCACCGCCCGCTTCGGTCCGGCGCAATGGAGCATGCCCCTTGGGGGCGCGTAGCTCAGCGGGAGAGCACACCCTTGACATGGGTGGGGTCGCAGGTTCAATCCCTGCCGCGCCCACCATCGCTCCGTCGCCGGGCCGAAGCTCCAAACAACTTTTTCTATCCGGGTGCGCGGCGTTTTCTTGCGCCGCGTGATGACGCGGTCGCTTAGGATAACGGGGCGTCTCGACCGGGGCCGAGGCGATCCAGCATCCAGTGGTGTCCGCCCTTCACACGGCTGTCGAGGGAGCCTACCCATGTCCGAAGCGACAAAAACGGCGAACAACGGCGTCAACGTTCAGCATCTTCTGGGCGCGAAAGAGGCGCTGACCGCGACGCCCGCGGCGGCACAGTTCCAGTGGCGCGCGGTCTGCGAGTGGAAGGACGGCGTGCACAGCCATTCGACCGTCGAGAAATTCTTCGGCCTGGGCGCCGAGCAGGCGCGCAAGCGGACCTTCCATTTCGACGCCGATCATCCCGAGGTGTTCGCGGCGCCCGATGCCGGCGCCACGCCCGTCGAGTACGTGCTGGTGGGCCTGGCGAGCTGCCTGACCGCCGGTGTCGCGTCGATCGCGCAGTACCGCAACATCCAGCTGCGCTCGGTCAAGGCGACGATCGAGGGCGACATGGACTTGGCCGGCATCCTCGGCATCGACGACGAGGTGCGCAACGGCTTCAAGGGTATCAAGGTCACCTACGACATCGACGCCGACGCCAAGCGCGAGGACATCGAGGCGCTGGTCGCGCAGTCACAGAAACGCTCGGCGGTGTACGACATCGTCACCAATCCGACGAACGTCACGGTGACGGTGAAGTAGGAGCCTGGCCGTTCGCAAGATCACGACAGTCATCGTCGGCGCCGGCCATGCCGGGCTGGCGATGAGCCGGTGCCTGACCGAGCGCGGCGTCGATCACATCCTGCTGGAGCGTGGAACGGTCGCCAATTCCTGGCGCACCGAACGCTGGGACTCGCTCAGGCTGCTGACGCCCAACTGGCAGAGCCGGTTGCCGGGCTATGGCTACGAGGGCGACAATCCCGACGGTTATCGCACCATGCCGGAGGTGATCGCCTTCATCGAGCGCTACGCCCGTGTAATCGCTGCCCCAGTCGAGACACAGACTACGGTAACGTCGGTACGCCAATCCGACGGCGACTACGTCATCGGCACCGACCAGGGTGACTGGCGCTGCCGCACTGTCGTGCTTGCCTCCGGCGCCTGCAATATCGCGCAGGTTCCCGAATTCGCCGGCGGGGTGCCGCCGTCCGTGATGACCATCACGTCGCTGGATTATCGCAATCCCGACCAACTGCCCGACGGCGGCGTGCTGGTCGTAGGCGCCTCGGCGACCGGCACCCAGCTCGCCGAGGAGATCCAGCGCTCCAGCCGCCCGGTGACCATCGCGGTCGGCGAGCACATCCGCGCCCCCAGGGTCTATCGCGGTCGGGACATCCAGTGGTGGATGGACGCCGCCGGCGTCCAGGACACGCGCTACGACGAGGTCGACGATATCTCCCGCGCCCGTCGTGTGCCGTCGCTGCAACTCGCCGGTTCGACCAATCGAGCGACCCTCGACCTCAACGCGCTCAGAGCCATGGGCGTGAAGCTGGTCGGCCGCCTGCAGGCGATGCGTGACGGCAAGGCGCTGTTCTCCGGCTCGCTGCGCAACCAGTGCGCGCTTTCCGATCTCAAGATGAACCGCCTGCTGACGACGATCGACGAATGGGCGACGGCCAATGGCCTCGACGATGCCGTGGGACCGCCGGAGCGTCTTGCGCCCACCGATGTGCCCGAGGAATCGCCCCTGATGCTGGACCTCGCCAAGGCGAACATCCGGAGCATCGTCTGGGCCACGGGCTATCTTCCTGATCATTCGTGGCTGCATGTGCCGGTGCTCGACCGCAAGGGCCGCATCCGGCACGACGGCGGTGTCGTCGAGGCGCCGGGCCTGTACCTGATGGGCATGCAGTTCCTGCGCCGCCGCAAGTCCGCGCTGATCGACGGCGCCGGCGACGACGCACGCGACCTGGCCGATCATCTCGTGCAGTATCTCGCTCGATGACCAGACCCAAACTCCTCATCGACTGCGACCCCGGTCACGACGACGCCGTGGCGCTACTCTTCGGCGCGCGACATTTCGATCTCGTGGGCGTCACGACCACACACGGCAACAGCTCGCTGGCCAACAGCACGCGCAACGCGCTCGCCCTGCTCGAGCTGGGCGGCATCGACGTGCCGCTCGCCGAGGGTTTCGCCCAGCCGCTGGTGGGGGCCACGGTCGACGCGGCGCATGTTCACGGCAAGAGCGGGCTCGACGGCCACGACCTGCCGCCGCCGACGCGCAAGCCGATCGACGCGCACGCCGTCGACTTCATTATCGAGAGCGCGCGGCGCCACCAGGGTGAGCTGATCCTCGCGGTGATCGGCCCGCAGACCAATGTCGCGGTCGCGCTCAAGCGCGAGCCGAAGCTCAGGACATGGCTGCGCGAGATCACGGTCATGGGCGGCTCGGCCGCCGGCGGCAACGTCACGCCCGCGGCGGAATTCAACATCTACTGCGACCCCGAAGCGGCGGCCGTGGTGTTCGGCTGCGGCGTGCCGATCCGCATGGTCGGCCTCGACGTCACGCGCCGTACCGGCTTCGACGATGCCGACATCGCGCGGCTGCGGGCCAGCGGCCGGCGCGTCGCGGGTGTGATCGCTGATCTGGTGTCGTTCTATCTGGCGCGGCAGCGCGCTGTCTTCGCGCGCGCTGTGGCCTCGATGCACGATGTCTGTGCGCTGGTACCCTATGTCGACGAGGCTTTGCTCGAGACCGATGGCGCCATGGTTCGTGTCGAATGCGCCGGCATCCATACAAGGGGTGCCACGGTCTGCGATTTGCGCGGCGCGCGCAATATGTCGGAGCCGCCGGTACGGCTGGCGGTTCGATCGGACGCCCGCGCTTTGATCGACCGGGTCATCGATACGCTGCTGACCTATCCGTGAAGGGAGCCGTGCGCTCCGCCCGGGATTCTGGTAGAATACAGTTTCACTACATCCCGGGAGGACCCATGCGCCGACTCGTCGCGCTCGCGGTACCGTTGCTGGTTGTCATGGCGTCGGGCGCGCTCGCACAAGGCAGCGCCAAGCCGCCGCCGCCATCGCCGACCTCGTCCGATATCGTCGACAAGCTGACCCCGCCACCGCCTGGCGGCACGCCGCGCTCGCTGAGCCGTGGTCGCGTCACGATCGAGGGGCCGCCGACCATCGATATGCGCATCCAGTTCGAGATCGACTCGGCGAAGCTCGACGCCGTCGGCATCGCCCTGGCCGACAAGCTGGGCGTGGCGCTGGCCGACCCCAAGCTGACGGCCTATCGCTTCGAGATCGCCGGCCACTCCGACGCCACGGGCGACGGCGAGTATAATCTTCGCCTGTCGACGCTGCGCGCCAATGCCGTACGCGACTATCTGATCGCCAAGCACAGCATTGCGCCGGAGCGACTGACCGCGATGGGCTACGGCAGCAGCAAGCCGCTCAAAGCCGACAGCCCGAGCGACCCGCTCAATCGTCGGGTGCAGGTCACCAATCTCGGGCGTTAGAGAATCCCCGTCGCCCTGAGCGAAGCGAAGTCGAAGGGCCTCGCTTTCACGAACGCGGTGATGCGATCCGAAGAAGATCCTTCGACTACGCCGCTCTTCGCGCGGCTTCGCTCAGGATGACGGCCGCGCCGTCATTGCTGGCGCACCCAGCGGATCGGGCCGCTGGCGTCCTGGGTCACGAATTGGTTGGTGCTGACCCACTGAACCTGCATCGAGTAGGTCTGGCCCATCTGCTCGGGTGGCGGCAGATTCCTGGGCGCGTAATCTTGCGCCTGGCTGTGCAGGATCGAGTTCTGCGCGTCGTATTGCCAGACGCCGAAGACATCGCTTTGACCGCCGCGCACGATCATGCGCTTCTGGTAACGGCCGTCGGGCGTGAACTGGATGAAGAGCGACGCGATGGCTTGACCCTGCGTGTCGCGCAGCGTCGTGCTCCACACGCCGACCAGCGAGACCTGTCCCTGCGTCGGATAGGGCTGCTGCGGGTAGTAGGGTTGCTGCGGATAGGGCCGTTGCGGGTACGGCTGCTGCGGGTAGGGCTGAGCCTGCGGCGACGGGCCGAACGGCCCGGTATTGCGGCCGCCCGGTTGCTGTGGATAGGGCTGCTGTGGATAGGGCTGCTGCTGCGGTGACGGGCCGAACTGGGCCAATGCGGCGCTGGCCGCCGCCAGCAGTAGCGCCAGCGTGACCAGGGGCGGTATTGCGCGATTCATGCGGACCTCCCGCTTTGTCGTCGTGAGAATGGCGCGCCACGCCGCCCGCGACAAGCGCCGCGATATCTCGACGGGCCGTCGTGCTAGCCTGCACCCCATGAACAGGGAGGACGGCATGGCAGGCGGCGCGATTTATCCCGATCTGGAAGGACGCGCGGTGCTGATCACCGGCGGTGGCAGCGGCATCGGGGCTGCGATCGTGCGCGCCTTCGCGCGGCAGAAGGCGAAAGTCGGCTTCATCGACGTCGCCGACGCGCCGTCACGCGCTCTCGCGGACGAGCTGTCTAGAGGCGGCGCGACGGTGAAGTATGTGCGCGCCGACGTCACCGATACCGAGGCGCTTCGTGCCGCCATCGGCGAGATCCGCACCGCGTTCGGGCCGATCACCGTGCTGGTCAACAACGCCGCGCACGACGATCGCCACGCAACGGAGGAGGTGACGCCGGAATACTTCGATCAGCGAATCGCGGTGAACCTCAAGCACCAGTTCTTCGCCGCCCAGGCCGTGCTGCCCGACATGAAAGCGGCGGGCGGCGGCGCGATCGTCAACTACTCCTCGGTCTCGTGGATGAGCGGCATGGGCGGCATGGCGATCTACACGGCGGCGAAATCCGCCGTGATCGGCTTGACGCGCTCGCTGGCACGCGACTACGGCCAGTTCAACATCCGCGCCAACTCGATCGCGCCGGGCTGGGTGCGCACCGAGCGCCAGGAGAGACTCTGGATCAAGCCCGAGTCCGAGGAACGGCAGATGGAAATCCAGTGTCTCAAGCGTTGGCTTGTCCCCGACGATCTCGCGAAGGTCACCGTCTTCCTCGCTAGCGAGGAGGCGGCGGCCTGCACCAGCCAGCTCTATGTCGTCGACGCCGGCAGGGTGTGATGGTCCGCGACGAGCCGTGGGAGGTCGTGTTCGAGCGCGAGCTCGCCACGGCGCGCGCGGCCGCCGATATCGAAAGCGCGCAACGCGCGGTGATGATGCAGTGGTGGCGCATCGTCGGCGAGCTAGACCGCATCGACCGCCGCTGGGCGAACGTGCGGCATCTGGCCCCCGCCGAGGAGGCGCGCCAGTCCGAGCGAAGCGTGGTCCGCGCGGAGATGCGCCAGATCCTCGAACGGATCGCCGCGTGGCCCGAGGCTGCCATCGGCCTGCTCGATCACCGCGACCTGAAGCAATGGCGTCCCTTGCTGATCGGCCGGCTGGCGGCGCATCCCGCCCATCGCCAGGCGATGATCGAGCGCGCTTTCAAGCTGCGCAAGGTGCGGCGCGGCCGGTTCGAGATCGCCCAGGAGTTCATCGCCATCGCTTGCGCGGATCGGGACCCCGCTCTGCTCGAGACGACGGAACTGCTCCTGCGGGATCTGCCCGACGGCGTTGAGCCGGTCATCGAGTCACTGATCGCCGCTTATGCCGTGCTGGGCCAGACGGAGCGGATGATGGCGTTGATGCTGCAAGCCATCGTGGCGGGCAACTCCTGGCCCTTCTTCGAGCTGCTGCGCGCCGGCCATATCGAGTCGGTACCGTCGGCGATCGTCGATGCGTTGGCCGATCACAAGGCGGATGTCGAGCCGGTCAAGATGATCGCCGATCTTCGCGAGGCGGGCCACGTGGCCGCGGCCGCCGCGCTGGCCGAGCGCCTCAGCACGCCGATCGACCAGCTCCGCAGCGAGCTCGATCGCGCCGGGCGGCTGGTACACTCGGATGCGCCGCGAGCGCTCGAGATCGCCGACACCGCGGTGCATCGCCTGCTCGACAGCGGCCGCCTGCCGCCGCGCTTCGACCATGAACTGGCCGGGTTCCTGCGCCTGGTGCCGCTGACCTCCACCACGATCGGTCGCGTGCTCGACCTTGCCGGCCTGATCGTCGCGCGCCCGTTGCGCGAGGAGATCGCGGCCAACGTGGCATGCTGTCTGGTGCTCGCGGGCGACGCCGACCGGGCGCGGCGCCTGCTGGCCTCGATGATCAATGAAACGCAGCGGCGGCGCGTGCTGACGCTGCTGGGCGACATTTGAAAGCGGCGTGTCCTATACTGCGCCGCGTCGCGAAACACGGAGGGACGCCATGCCCGACACCTTGACCAAGACCGAGGGCGGATTGCGCGCACGGCTGAAGGACGCGGATCTGTTCCGCGAGCAAGCCTATGTCGCGGGTAAGTGGGTCGACGCCGATGACGGGCGCACGCACGCCGTGCGCAATCCCGCGACCGGCGCGCCTTTGGGCACCGTGCCCCGCATGGGCGCGGCCGAGACGCGCCGCGCCATCGCCGCCGCCGAGGCGGCGATGAAGGGCTGGGCTGCGATGACTGGCAAGGAGCGCGCGGTGATCCTGCGGCGCTGGAACGATCTGATGATGGCCAACGTCGAGGATCTCGGCGTGATCATGACCAGCGAGCAGGGCAAGCCGCTGGCCGAGGCCAAGGGCGAGGTCGCCTACGCCGCCTCGTTCATCGAGTGGTTCGCCGAGCAGGCCAAGCGCGTCGACGGCGACGTGCTGCAGAGCCCGGCGCGTGACCGCCGCCTAGTCGTGCTCAAGCAGCCAGTGGGCGTCTGTGCGGCGATCACGCCGTGGAACTTCCCGGCGGCGATGATCACCCGCAAGGCCGGCCCGGCGCTGGCCGCTGGCTGCGGCATGGTGGTCAAGCCGGCCAAGCTCACACCGTTCTCGGCGCTGGCCATGGCGGTGCTGGCGGAGCGCGCCGGCGTGCCGGCGGGGTTGCTATCGGTGGTGACCGGCGATGCCGGCGAAATCGGCAACGAGATGACGTCGAACCCGACGGTGCGCAAGCTGACCTTCACCGGCTCGACCGAGATCGGCAAGAAGCTGATGGCCGCCTGCGCCGGCACGGTGAAGAAGATCTCGCTCGAGCTGGGCGGCAACGCGCCGTTCATCGTCTTCGACGACGCCGATCTCGACGCCGCGGTCGAGGGCGCGATCCTCTCGAAGTACCGCAACACCGGCCAGACCTGCGTTTGCGCCAACCGTTTCTTCGTGCAGGCGGGCGTCTACGACGCCTTCGCCGAGAAGCTCGCGGCGGCGGTGCGCAAGCTCAAGGTCGGTGACGGGCTTGAGGCCGGCGTCAATCAGGGCCCGCTGATCGACGATGCCGCCGTCGCCAAGGTCGAGCAGCATGTCGCCGATGCGCTGGGCAAGGGCGCCAAGGTCGTGGTCGGCGGCCATCGCCACGGCAATGGCGGCACATTCTTCGAGCCGACCCTGATGACCCAGGTCACGGAGTCGATGCTGATCATGCGCGAGGAGACGTTCGGGCCGGTGGCACCACTGGTGAAGTTCGCGACCGAGGCCGACGCCGTGCGGCTGGCCAACGCCACCGAGTTCGGTCTCGCTGCGTACTTCTACAGTCGCGATATCGGCCGCGTCTGGCGCGTCGCCGAGGCGATCGAAAGCGGCATGGTCGGCATCAACACCGGAATCATCTCCAACGAGGTCGGCCCGTTCGGCGGCGTCAAGGAGTCGGGCCTGGGCCGCGAAGGCTCGAAGTACGGCATCGACGAGTATCTCGAGTCGAAGTACCTCTGCATCGGTGGCATGTGATGGAGTTGTCTGTCATCCCGAGCGAAGCGAGGGATCTAGATGTCTCGCCGCGCTCGACATGACAGAGAGGATGGGTTGAATGCCTGACACCAAGCCCGCTTGGCCGTTCACGCCCTGGCCGATGGCGCTGGAGATCGTCGGCGCCGAGGGCTGTCACCTGATTACGTCCGACGGCCGGCGCATCCTCGACGCTGGCGGCGGTGCGATGCTGGTCAATATCGGCCATGGCCGGCCCGAGCCGGGCGCGGCGATGGCCAAGGCGTCGTCGGCGCTGGCATACGTGATTCCGCCCTTCGTCACGCCGGAGCGCGCCCGGCTGGTCGAGCGGCTGAAGCGCGATTGGCTGCCGAAGAACCTGACGCGCGTCTTCCTCGCCAGCGGCGGGTCGGAGGCGGTCGAGGCGGCGGTGAAGCTGGCGCGGCAGTATCACGTGGCCAAGGGCAACGCTTCGCGCTGGAAGGTGATCGGCCGCAGCTTCTCCTATCACGGCGCGACCGTGGCGACCCTGGAGATCGGCGGCCACACGGCGCGGCGCGCGGCGATCAAGGGCATGGCGCGCGAGACGCCCAAGGCGCCGGCGCATTACTGCCTGCGCTGTCCGCTGGGCAAGACGTATCCCACCTGCGACGTCGCCTGCGTCGACGAGATCGAGGCCATCGTCCAGCGCGAGGGCGCCGACACCATCGCTGGCATCATCGCCGAGCCTGTCGTGGGCAGCAGCGGTGGCGCGCTGGTGCCGCCCCAGGGCTATTGGAAACGCCTGCGCGCGATCTGCGACCGGCACGACATCGTGCTGATCGCCGACGAGGTGATCTCCGGTTTTGGCCGCACCGGCCCGCGCTTCGCGCACGAGGCCGAGGGTATCGAGGTCGACGTCATGGTCTCGGCCAAGGGCATGAGCGGCGGCTACGCGCCGATCGGCGGCTTGTTCGCCTCGGACCGCATCGCTGAGCCGCTGGCGCGCATCGGCGACGCGCCGATGTTCTATACCTACAGCGCCCATCCCGCCGCCTGCGCCGCCGCGAATGAAGTGCTCAGGATCATGAGCGACGAGGACATGCTGGCGAAGGCCAAGGTCGCGGGCGAGAAGCTCGAGCGGCGCCTGCAACGGCTGAAGCAGCATCCCAATGTCGCTGAAGTGCGCGGCAGGGGCATGCTGTGGGGCATCGAGGTGGTGAAGGATCGCGACACGCTGGAGCCCTTCGCGGCGCCCGGCGGCGTGACCAACAAGGCGATGAAGTACGCGCTGGACAACAACGTGTGGGTCTATCCCGGCGGCATTGGCGTCACCGACCTCTTGATGCTGGGCCCGCCGTTCATATCGGGCGACGACGAAATCGAGACGATGTGCGCCGTGCTGGAACGGGCCATCGACCAGGCTGTGGCGTAGGGAGAGACGAATGCCGTTGGAGATCAAACGCAGCGTGAAGCAGATGTTCGACGAATCGATGAAGGAGGTCGAGACTTTGAGCGTCGATCAGGCCAAGGCTCTGCACGGCCAGAAGGGCGTGACCTTCATCGACCTGCGCGATCCACGGGAGATCTGGCGAGATGGCGGCGTGCCGGGCGCGATCAACGTCACCCGCGGCATGCTGGAGTTCTGGATCGATCCGGGCAGCCCCTACCACAAGCCGTTCTTCGCCAATGGCGACAAGTTCATCCTCTTCTGCGCCGGCGGCGTGCGCTCGGCCCTGGCCGCCAAGACGGCGCAGGACATGGGGCTCACGCCCGTGGCGCATATCGAGGGCGGCTTCGGCGCCTGGAAGAAGGCCGGCGCGCCGGTCGAGACGGTCGAGCCGAAGGCGAAGAGCTGACAACTTTCGCCGTCGTCCTGAGCGCAGCGAAGGACCTCGCGATGTCGCGGTCACTTGCCATGATCGCCGTGGATCGCACCACCGCGAGGTCCTTCGCTGCGCTCAGGACGACAGCTTAGGGCAACAAAGGAAGTACAATGTCCGAACCGACTCTCAACAGCGCCCGTCTCTTCACCATCAAGCTGGCCGTTGGCGCCATGGAAGACATGGGCGTCACGCCCTACGGCCATCGCCGCATCGCCACGGTCGCCGGCGGCACCTTCGAGGGCGACGAGCTCAAGGGCACGGTGCTGCCGACGCCCGCCGGAGACTGGATCACCGTGCGTTCCGACGGCGTGTGGGAACTCGACGTGCGGCTGACGCTCAAGACGCACGACGGCCATGCGATCTACATGAGCTACAGGGGGCTGCGGCACGGCCCGCAATGGGTGCTCGACCGCCTGGCCAAGGGCGAGAAGGTCGATCCCTCGGAGTACTATTTCCGCATCGCGCCGCGCTTCGAGACGGCGTCGGAGAAGTACTCGTTCCTAAACCGCATCATCGCCGTCGGCGTCGGTCGCCGCGAGGCGACCGGGCCGATCTACGAGGTGTTTCAGATTCTCTGAACCCTGTCATTCCGAGCGCAGCGAGGAATCTCGGCCGGCCCGGGATCCCTCGCTATGCTCGGGATGACAAACGGGGCTTAAATCGCCTCGGAGGCGTGCATCACGCCTTCCTTGCGCGGCTTGGCGACGACAGGCTCGTCCCAGAAGTTCATCTCGATCATCACGCCGTCGGGATCGCGGATGAAGACCTGCTGCAGCGGCCGCGCGGGCACCTGGCGTAGCTCGTGGGCGACATTGTCCTTCTTCAGCAGCTCCAGCGTGTCCTTCAGCCCGTGGCAGCGGAAGGCGATGTGGTCGATGGCGCCGCTGCCATGGTCCTTGCGGCCGCTCTCGGAGACGATGTGCACCACCGCCTGCTCGCCGGCATAGAGCCAGGCGCCGGGGAACGGGAAGGGCGGGCGATCGCCGTCGCGCAGGCCGACGTACTTCTCATAGAATTTGACGGTCGCGCCGAGGTCTTTGCAGAAGATGTTGTAGTGCTCGAGCAGACTGGCGGCCATGGGTTCCTCCGTTGGAGAGCAGCCGTGCGGCAGGGAGCCTAGGCGCGCCGCCGGTCGCTTGTCAAAAGCCCTCAGGCCCGCCTGGCGCGCACCGCCTCGGCGATCCGCCGCACCGCGATATGGGCGGATTGCACGGAGCCTTCCTGCCAGCCGTTGATGTGGCTCATGTGCTCGCCGGCGAATTGCACCGGGCCTTCACCCGCGACCAGCACCGGGTAGTGATCCCGCCGCGCCGCCTTGTCCTCGTCCCACTCGGCCCAGCCGCCCATGGAGTAGGGCACGTTGGACCAGGCAACGGTCAGCCCCTTGCCGACCATCTTCGAGAAGCCGGGATGGACCGCTTCGGCATCGGCCGCCGCCGCCGCAATGCGCTGCGCCGGCGTCATTGCCGAATACTTCGAGCCGGCCTTGTGATCCCAGATGTAAGCGCCGACGATCGCGCCGGTGCGGGCGTGGAAGCCGCTCGAGGGGTACCAGATCTGCGTGATCTCGCGGCTGGTCCAGCTGATGCCGCCATAGATGTGATGGTCGAGTTCCCACCAACGGCGGTCTGCCTCGTAGGCGACCTTGACCGCGGGGATGTAAACGCCGCTGCCAGCTGCGATGGCGCGGCGCACCAGATCGCTGAAGTCGCTGTCGATGCCCTTGAGCACCGTGAGCGGGATGGTGCAGATCACGTGATCGGCCTCGATGGTGCTGACGGTGCCGCTGCGCCGGTTGCGCACCGCGACCTGCGCACGGCCACCGGCGCGCGCGATGCGCACGACCTCGCTGTCGTAGCTGATCATGCGGCCGACCGAGCGCACGAAACCGTCGACGATGCGGTCCATGCCGCCCACCGGCTGCATCATCGTCGGCGCCTGTTCCCAGCCATCGGGGAAATGCATGCCGGTCTCGGTGTTGTCGTCGGCCAGCAGGCGGGCGATCTCCTCGATCGGCAGCGGCTTGAGCAGGACCGCCGACTGATCGCCGGCGCCGGGCGCACGCTCGAAACCGGCGCGCGAGGAGCCGACATAGCGCATCGCCGCGTCGAGATCGCCGAAGCCGCGCAGCAGGCGGCGCATCGCCGAGGCGCCCGGCGGCAGGCTGCGCGCGGCCAACGCGGCGATGGCGCCACGCATGTCGGCCTAAATCCGGCGGCGCGACTGCGGCCGGCCGCCGAAGGCCGCGTCGTTGTGGATCAGGCCGCCGCGGTTGTCGTTGACGAAGGGCTCCAGCGCCACGCCGAATTCGCGGCAATAGCCGAGGATGCCCTGGTGATGATGCGGCAGCCGCGCGGCGCCGGCGTTGAAGTATGTGTCGCGGTCGGCCTGCCAGTCGACGCGCTGGCTCGAACCAACCTCGTCAAGGCGGTCGCCGGCGCGCAAGGTCCACACCCGGCCGCCGGCCCGCGAGCGCGCTTCGATGATGCGGCAATCGTAGCCGGCCTTCGCCAGCTCGTGGGCCGCCGTCATGCCGGCGATGCCGGCACCCAAAATCACGACGCGCACGCCGTTGCCTGAACCCTGCGCCAGCCGCACGTCGGAGCAAGCGGTCACCGGCGCCAGCAGGCCCATGGCGCCAAGCGTGTTGCGCACGGCGATGGCGCCACCGGCACGACCGACCAGCCGCACGAGGCCGCGACGCGAGATGTCCGATGTCATGTGTCGCCCCCCGATGGGCGACCATGGTAGGAGCGGAGGCCGACCGGGGACAAGCTAGGCCGCCGCGGCCTCCTTCATCGTGCCGGCAAGAAGCGTGTAGGCGTTGGTCCAGGCCGCCTTCACATCGGGCGTGAAGCCCGCGCCCAAGCCCTGCTCGAGTGTCCACAGCAGCGCGGCGCCAACTGTATCGTAGTGGGCTGCTTCTACGCCGTAGCCAGCATGGCGCTTGCCCAGCGCCTGAACCGCCGGCACGATGGTCTCGAGGCGATCGAGCCCGGCGACGGCGGTGCCGATCATCGCCATCAGCTTGGTGCCTTGTTCCTTCATATCGCCCTTGAACAGCGGCTTCAGCGCCGGATCGAGTTCGAACAGCCTGCCGTAGAACAGGTCGGCGGCTGCTTCCTTGATCGGCACTACCTGCGCGAAGCTGGTGCGGACCTTGGTGATTTCGTCTGGTGTCATTTGATCCCCCGAAAGCTGATCGATTGACCCTGCAACATTCCAGCCAAGCCGATAAGGTACCGTGAATCGACAGGAAAGAGTCCGTCATGGCGTTGCCCTTGATCCCGACTACGCTGGTCGGCAGCTACCCGCAACCGGACTGGCTGGTCGACAAGGCCGAGCTGCTCTCGCACGGTCCGCCGCGCACGCGCATGGAAAGCGTCTGGCGTCAGCCGCCTGATCTGCGCGGTCAAGCGCAGGACGACGCCGTGTTGCTGGCGGTCCGCGATCAGGAACGCGCCGGCCTCGACATCGTCACCGACGGCGAGGTGCGACGCGAGAGCTACTTCAACCATTTCGCCAACGCGCTCGAGGGCATCGACCTCGACAGACCGGGCATTGTGCTGGGCCGCACCGGCAAGCCGACCGAGGTACCGCGCGTTGTTGGCCCGATCCGCCGCCGCGAACCGGTCGAGGTCGAGGCCGCGCGCTTCTTGCGCGCCAACACGCAGCGCGCCACCAAGATCACGGTGCCGGGCCCGTTCACCATGACCATGCTGGCCAAGGACGAGCATTACGGCGACGACCGCAAGCTGGCGATGGCCTATGCCGACGCGGTCAACGCCGAGCTCAAGGACCTCAAGGCCGCGGGCATCGACGTGCTGCAGATCGACGAGCCCTACCTCTCGCCCAATGCCGAGAAGGCGCGCGGCTTCGCGCTCGAGGCCATCGACCGCGCCCTGCACGGCGTCGAGGGTCCGACCGCGATCCATCTGTGCATGGGCTACGCCTATGTCGTGAAAACCAAGGCCACGGAATACGCCTTCCTGCGCGAGCTCAACGGCACCAGGGCGGCGCAGATCTCGATCGAGGCGGCCGAGCCCGATCTCGACCTCGCCGTGCTGAAGGACCTGCCGGCCAAGAGCGTGATGGTGGGTGTGCTGAACCTCGGCGATCCCCAGGTCGAGACGCCGGAGCTGGTCGAAAAGCGGCTGAGCGCGGCGCTGAAGCACATCGCACCGGAGCGCCTGATCGCCGCGCCCGATTGCGGCCTGAAGTACCTGCCGCGCGCCGTCGCTTATGGCAAGATGGCGGCGATGGTCGAGGGGGCGCGCCGCGTGCGCGCGAAACTATGAGCCAGAACCAGCTCTTCGCCCTGATTGGCTCGCTGCTCGTGCTAGGCGCCGTGCTGGCGATGTGGCTGCGCGGCAGCCGGCCCCAGGGCTGGCAAACCATCGCCGGTGGCGTGGTGGTCGCCGTCGTCCTCGTGCTGATCGCGGTGGCGCTGGACTAGGAGTAGCGCCTTATGCGCTGCCCCAGACCTCGTGCGCGACCTCGACCAGGTGCGCCAGCTTGCGCTTCTGCTCGTCGATGGTGAGGTTGTTGCCGTGATGCGTGCTGGAGAAGCCGCATTGCGGGCTGAGGCAGAGCTGCTCGAGCGGCGCGTACTTCGCCGCCTCGTCGATGCGCCGCTTCAGCGCGTCCTTGCTTTCCAGCTCCGGCCGCTTGGACGTGACGATGCCGAGCACCGCCATCTTGCCCTTGGGCAGGAAGCGCAGGGGCGCGAAATCACCGGAGCGCTCGTCGTCGTACTCCATGAAGAAGCCGTCCACCGCGGCTTGCGACAGGAGCTTCTCGGCGATCGCCTCGTAGCCGCCCTTGGCGACGTACTCGCTGCGGAAATTGCCGCGACACATATGCGTCGTCACCACCATGTCGGCGGGGCGGCCGGCGGCGGCGGCGTTGAGCGCGCCGATATAGCGGTCGAGCACGCGGTCGGGATCCTCACCCTGCTGCTTGATGCGGGCGCGCATGTCGGAATCGCACAGCACGCAGGAATTGACGTCGTCCATCTGGATGTAGCGCGCGCCCATCGCGGCGAAATCGAGGATGGCCGCGTTGTAGGCCTTGCCGAGGTCCGCCCAGAAGGCGTCTGCATCGGCGTAGACCTGCTCGTTGATCACCTTGGTGCCGGAGCGGTGACGGAACATCGTCGGCGCCGGCATGGTGAACTTCGCGGTGCGCGTCGTGACCGACTTCAGGAAGCGGAAGTGGTCCCGCATGATGCCGCCGGCCGGATAACGCACCTTGCCGGTCGCGCGCGCCGCCGGGGCGATGAAGTCCTTGCCGCCGGAGAACGGCACGACGAACTCCTCCTCGCTGGGCTCGACGCCGTCGAAGCCCCACATGAAGTCGAGGTGCCAGTAGTCGCGGCGGAACTCGCCGTCGGTGATGCTCTGCAGGCCGACGCTCTCCTGCAGCGCCACCGCCTCGCGCACCGCCTCGTCCTCGATGGCGCGCAGTGCATCGGCGGTGATCTCGCCGCGTTTCCATTTCTGCCGCGCCTCGGCGAGGCGGGTGGGACGCAGCAGGGAGCCGACATGATCGGCGCGGAACGGCGGGCGGGTCATCGGCGGGTGAACTCCTTGCGATGGGTGCGGTAGCAGCGCGTGGTCGAACGCACCTTGTCGGCGAAATGCGCCCAGCCGCGCATCGCCTGGAATTCCTTCGTTTCCAGCACGTGCGGGCCGTCAATCTCGTAGATCGTGATGTAGGCGCGGCCATTGTCGCCGGGCCGAGCCTCCATGCCGCGCACCCGGCCCGGCCGCTCGTCGACCAGCCGCACGCAGTTGCGCACACCGGGACAGGCCAACGCGTCGGGCGCGTGCACCGTGTCGTACCAGGTGTTCCAGTCGGCCTCGATGTCGGCGTCGACATCGACCGTGACGACAAGCAGCCACTCCGATCCGATCATCGCTTCCTCCCGTTTGCGCTCTTGTACCGTGTGTGGGGCGGGGCACGCCAGCCGGCGAGGATGAGATACGCGCCGCTGGCATCGTCGAGGAGAGGCGGGCATTGTACGCGCGTGCATTTCCAGGGAGGCGACGATGAGTGGTACTGCACGCGTGACGCCGTTGCCGGCGGACGCGATGGGCGAGACGCAGGATATCGCCGACCGTGTCGCGGCGATGGGCGGCTATGTTCCGACCAGCTTCCGCATCATGGGGCGCAAGCCCGCGCTGCTGCGCGCCTTCGCGACGCTCGCCACCGAGGTGTTGCGCGGTGAAGGCGAGGTGCCGCCAGCGACGCGCTGGCTCGTCGCCCACGCGGTGAGCTCGGCGGCGGGCTGCCGTTACTGCCAGGCCCACACCGCCGCCAACGGCCACAAGAGCGGCGTGCCGGCCGACAAGGTCGAGCGCTTCATGGCCTACGACAGCGATCCGGCGTTCACGCCCGCCGAGCGCGCGGCGATCACGCTGGGCTTCGCCGCCGGGCAGACGCCCAACGAGACGTCGGAGGCGCATTTCGCCGAGCTGCGGCGGCACTTCTCCGAAACGGCGATCGTCGAGATCGTCGCCGTGATCTC
The DNA here is from genome assembly GCA_964437145.1 of uncultured Rhizobiaceae bacterium. Taxonomy (GTDB): domain Bacteria; phylum Pseudomonadota; class Alphaproteobacteria; order Reyranellales; family Reyranellaceae; genus JAFAZJ01. The sequence goes on along the minus strand of CAYTFW010000019.1, from coordinate 19,326 downwards.
GCTGTTCGGCTGGCTCAATCGCTGGAACGATACCATGGCCAGCGATCTCGAGCCGGCACCGCTGGCCTTCGCGGGCGCACATCTCGTGGCGCGCGGCTGGTCGGCTGGCAAGCACGTGCGCTAGCTCGGCCGCACTCGTTCAGGGAGGAATTCGTGGCAGGACTACTCGAGGGGCACGTCGCGGCGGTCACCGGCGGCGGTTCGGGCATTGGCCAGGGCATCTGCCTCGCTTACGCCCGCGAAGGCGCGCGCGTGATCGTGCTCGACGTCAATCCGACGAACGCGAAGGAGACCGTCGATCTTGTGGTATCGGCCGGCGGCAAGGCGTCGGCGATGACGCTCGACGTCACCGACCGCGCGGCGTGCCGGACGGCGGCGGCCGAGATCGCCAAGTCGGGCAATATCTCAATCCTGGTCAACAACGCCGGCATCAATCGCCGCAACCACATCACCGGCGACGCGGTGGCCGTGACCAAGGACTGGGACGACATCCTGTCGATCAACCTCGATGGCGTCTTCAACGTCACGCACGCCTTCCTCGACCAGCTGCGCGCGACCAAAGGCCGGATCGTCAACATCGGCTCGATCCAGTCCTTCGTGCATGTCAGTTGGCCGAACTCGGCGGCCTACACGACCTCCAAGCACGGCGTGCTGGGCTTCACCCGCGCGCTCGCGGCCGAGCTCGGCAAGGACGGCGTGCGCGTCAACGCCATCGGGCCCGGGCTGATCGAGACGCGCATCAACGCCGAGGCGCGCGCCAAGAACCCCGATATGGTGGCCATGGTCATGCGCCACACGCCGCTGAACCGCGCCGGCAAGCCGGAGGACATCGCCGGCCCGGCGGTGTTCCTGGCCTCCGATATGTCGGCCTACGTGACGGGCAGCATCATCATGGCCGATGGCGGCTTCCGGACCGTCTAGCGGGCCGTCTTCCTGGGAGCGCCGGCGTCCCGCCGGCTCATAAAGAGGCCGGCGAGACGCCGGCGCTCCCAAAGAGATGACGATTAGGCGGCGCGCACCAGGTTGGGCGCGGCGCCTTTGCCGCGCACCTCCGCCTCCTCGTACTCAGCGGCGGCGATGGCGCGGTCGAGCGCGGCGCGCAGCTCCTTGGCCGATTCCAACGTCAGCTCGACGGCGGCGCGCGCGCCGGCGTCGAGGCTGCTGTTGAAGAAGTCCAGCGTGATCACGTCGCCCAGCGGCGCATGGCGGGCGTGGTCGTAGGCGACCACGCTTTGCGTTAGCGGAAACCACTCGTCCCCGCGCTTCGCCATACCCTCGGCGCGCGCGATCTCGATGATCGACGTGCACATGGGGCGCCTCCTATTTGGCGAGATGCTTGCCGAAGAAGGCGAACACCTTGGCCCAGCCGTCCGCCGCCTGCTCCGGCCGGTAGAGTGGGCGGTGCCAGTAGAAGAAGCCGTGGCCGGCGCCGTCGTAGCGATGGAACTCGTGGTTCTTGCCCAGTCGCTTGAGCTCGGCCTCGTGCTGGTTGACCTCCTCGGGGCTGGGCGCGCGATCGTCGTTGCCGAACAGGCCGAGCAGCGGGCACGACAGGTCCTTGGTCATGTCGATCGGCGCGGTCGGCGTCTTGGCGTTGAGCGACTCCTTGGGCATCACCACGCGACCGCCCCACAGATCGACGCAGGCGTCGACGTCCTTCTTCTGGCAGGCGTAGATGAAGGCGTGCCGGCCGCCGGAGCAGGAGCCGAACAAGCCGACCTTGCCGTTGTTGCTGGACTGCGATCGCATCCACTGCACCGCCGCCGCCGTGTCGCCGACCATCTGCGAGTCGGCGATGCCGCCATCGGCGCGTACCTTGGCCGCGACGTCGTCCGGGTTGCCGTCGCTGCCGCCGCCCTCGCGCTGGTAGAGGTTGGCGCAGATCGCGAGATAGCCGTGATGGGCGAAGCGGCGCGTCGTCTCGATGTAGAGCTCGCTCCAACCCGGCAGGTGATGGATCAGCACCACGCCGGGGAAGGGTCCCTTGCCTTCCGGCCTGGCGACGTAGGCGGTGATCGGCGTTCCCTTGTCACCGTTGATGGTCACGTTCTCGCAGGTCATGCCTCGGTAGAATGACATCGCTCGATCCTCCCATGAGCAGCGCGGGCAGTATTCGACGGAACCTTGGACGTGCGCAACAATTGCGCGTGCGGCCCGTCTGGTGTCAAAAGCGACACGGCAGTCTTCAGGAACGGACGTCGATGCAATTCCATCTCAATGGCTTCGAACCGGGCGATCCCAGGATCGCCGATCCGGCGGCGCGCGTTGGGCCGTCGGGCGAGTCCGGCCCGATTCCGAAAGAGGTCGATGTGCTGATCGTCGGTTGCGGCCCGGCGGGCCTCAACCTCGCCGCCCAGCTCTCGGCGTTCTCCGACATCACGACCTGCATTGTCGAGCAGAAGCCCGGCCGGTTGCTGCTCGGCCAGGCCGACGGCATCGCCTGCCGCACGATGGAGATGTTTCACGCCTACAACTTCGCCGACCGCGTGATGGAAGAGTCGTGCTGGATCAGCGAGACGACGTTCTGGAAACCCGATCCGCTGAAGCCCGAGACCATCGTGCGCAGCGGCCGCGTGCAGGACGTCGAGGACGGACTCTCGGAGTTTCCGCATGTCGTGCTGAACCAGGCGCGCGTGCACGACTTCTTCCTCGATGTCATGCGGCGATCGCCGGCCAGGCTCGAGCCTTACTATGCGCGGCGCATGCTCGATCTGAGCGTCGAGGAGTCGGGTGTGAACGTACGCCTGGAGCGGCTCGATCCGGCACATGAAGGGCAGATCGAGATCGTCAAGGCGCGCTACGTCGTGGGCTGCGACGGCGCGCGCAGCGCGGTACGCAAGGCGATCGGCCAGGAACTGCGCGGCGACTCGGCCAACCACGCCTGGGGCGTGATGGATGTCCTGGCCGTGACCGACTTCCCGGACATCCGCTACAAGTCGCTGATCCAGTCCGCCGCCGAGGGCAGCGTCCTCGTCATCCCGCGCGAGGGCGGCTATCTGGTGCGCATCTATGTCGAGCTCACGTCGCTCGAGGCAGGCGAGCGAGTCGCGAGCCGCGGCATCACGGTGGACGACGTGATCGCCAAGGCACGGCGCGTGCTGAAGCCCTATACGCTCGAGGTGAAGGAGGTTCCCTGGTGGTCGGTCTACGAGATCGGCCAGCGGCTCGCCGACAGGTTCGACGATGTGCTGGAAGCCGAGAGCCAGACGCGTCTGCCGCGCGTGTTCATCGCCGGCGACGCCTGTCATACGCACAGCCCAAAGGCGGGCCAGGGCATGAACGTCTCCATGCAGGACACCTTCAATCTCGGCTGGAAGCTCGCCGCCGTGCTGCGCAAGCGCGCCGCGCCGCATCTGCTGCGGACCTACTCGGCGGAGCGCCAGGCGGTCGCCAAGGAGCTGATCGACTTCGACCGCGAATGGGCGGCGCTCTTCGCCTCGGCGGCGCGGCGTGGCGGGGCGCTCGATCCGGCGAAGACCCAGGACTACTTCGTCCGTCACGGGCGCTACACCGCGGGCACCGCGACGCGCTATCGGCCGTCGATGCTCACGGGTGAGGCGCGCCACCAGCACCTCGCCACGGGATTGCCGATCGGCATGCGCTTCCCGTCGGCGCCGGTGATCCGCCTGGGCGACGCCAAGCCGGTTCATCTCGGCCATGTCGTCAAGGCGGATGGCCGCTTCCGGCTTTTCGCCTTCGCCCGCGCCGAGGATCCTACGGCAGCCGGCTCCGCGCTGCGCGCTCTGTGCGATTTCCTGTCCGACGCACCTGGGTCGCCGATCCGGAAATACACCCCGAAGGACGCGGATATCGACTCGGTGATCGACGTCCGCGCCGTGTTCCAACAGTCACATCGTGACCTGGCGCTCGAGGCGATGCCGCCCCTGCTGCTGCCGCGCAAGGGGAAGTACGGGCTGCGCGACTACGAGAAGATGTTCTGTCCCGATCTGAAATCCGGCAACGACATCTTCACGATGCGCGGCATCGACCGGGCGGCGGGCTGCATGGTCATCGTGCGCCCGGACCAGTTCGTCGCGGACGTCCTGCCGCTCGACGCCTATGAGCAGCTCGCCGCGTTCTTCGATCGCTTCATGATGCCGGCGAGCTGAGGTCAGCCGCGCCGCGCCACCTCGATCGCGGCGACGTCGATCTTCCTCATATCCATCATCGCGTCGAAGGCGCGCTTCGCCTCTGCGCCGCCGGCCGCCAGCGCCTCGCTCAGCACGCGCGGCGTGATCTGCCAGTTGAGGCCCCATTTGTCCTTGCACCAGCCGCAGGCGCTCTCCTGGCCGCCATTGCCGACGATGGCGTTCCAATAGCGGTCGGTCTCCGCCTGATCCTCGGTGGCGACCTGGAACGAGAACGCCTCGCTGTGCTTGAAGGCTGGCCCGCCATTGAGGCCCAGGCAGGCGACGCCGAGGACCGTGAACTCGACCGTCAGCACATCGCCCTGCTTGCCCGAGGGGTAGTCGCTTGGCGCGCGGTGGATAGCCCCGACAGCGCTGTCGGGAAACGTCCTAGCATAGAAACGGGCCGCCGCTTCGGCGTCCTTGTCGTACCACAGACAGATCGTGTTCTTGGCCATGGCCTGTCCTCTCGCGTCGCGTTGCCTATCGATCAGCCCGGCAAAGGCGCACCTGACGATGCGCAGCCGCCCGTCTTGAGTGTTATTAACCGTATGGTTAATTACTGCATACCGTCGGCCCGAGTCAAGCGGCTCGATTGGTAGAACGTCATGACGGCGATCGTGAAACGCTGGAATTGGCCCATGCGCGTCGCGCTGTCTACCGATCGACCCGGTAAAGACGCCACCGCTTCGGCACGCCTTTGAGCTGATGAAAGCCCCGATCCTCGAACCGGCATTCCGACCGCGCCATCTGATCCTTGACCGGGCGCGAGGCCAGGATTTCGCCGGGGCGCGCTTTCGCGGCAACTCGCGTGCCGATGTGGAAGGCGAGGCCGATCACATCTGGTCCGCTCGCCTCGTATTCGCCCACGTGCAGCCCCACCCTGATCTCCAGCCCCAAGGTGCGTACGGAGTCACGGATCGCAGCCGCGCACTCGATCGCCGACGCCGGCGCCTCGAATGTCGCGAGCAGGCCGTCGCCTGTCGTCACCACTTCCTTCCCGCGCGATGTCTTCAGCTCTTTGCGGGCAGCGGCGTAGTAGTGCTTCATCACCTGTGTCCAACGCGCGGCGCCGAGCCGCGCGGCCTTTTCCGTGGACCGGACGATGTCGACGACCAGGATCGTGGCCAGCACCTGCTCGAGCTCGGCGCCACGATTGGCGGGCCGGCGCTTGATGGCAATGCTTCCCGCCAGCGGCTCATAGCGATGGGTGCGCCGCCGAGCGATCGCGCTTCTCTCATAGTCCCGCGCGGCCTGCGCCGAACGGCAACGAAGCGTCTTCTCGCGCGGTGGAACGGTCCAGTAGACCTTTCGCCCATCGCCCACGCCCTGGACCTCGACGGCGCCCCACTTCAGGAAGACCGTCGCGCCGACCCGGCGAACACACCATGCCTTCGACGTGTAGCCGGACACGTTCGATTGGTGGACTCCGATGCGAAGGAACTTGGGCATGCACGGGAAATGTGGTCGCGCACTTCCGTCTTGGCAACCCGTAGTCCCCGCGTGGTTTGTCAGCGCGTCCCGCTTTCGCCAAGAAGGCGACACGGCTTTGAGCAGGCGGTCGAAGATGAGCTTGGGATCGCGTTCGGCGCCCGCTGAGAGTTCAGTCGCGAATCGTATGGGATCGGCGTTTCTTGCCGATCATCTGCGACAGCCGGCTATCCATCTTCGATGCCGACAGGAACGGGCCAGAGCGCTGCTTTTCGAGGATCTCGACCAGCGCGATTCGCGCCGCGGCCTCGTCTTCCAACTTCTCGCGCAGAAGCTCGATGCCCTGTTGCAGGACGGCACTGACGCTGGGATAGCGCCTCGAATCGACAAGCGTCTTGGCGAAGGCGTGCTGATCGTGGGTGAGTGTGATCGAAGTTTTTGCCGTCACGTGCTTGGCCTCGTTCAGGTCGGGCGTGACGGGACGGTAGTTCCGGGTCATCCCGTCAGTCAAAGACCAAGAGCCTTGCCGTCTACGACAACAGCCCGAGACTCCTGAAGCTCGCGTGCGACTTGCGCCCGATCACCAGGTGATCGTGCAGCTCGATGCCGACGGCCTTCAGCGCCGTCTTCACCTCCTTCGTCATCTCGATATCGGCGCGCGAGGGCGTGGGATCGCCCGAGGGGTGGTTGTGCACCATGATGATCGCCGAGGCGTCCAGCTGCAGGGCGCGCTTGGCGACCTCGCGCGGGTAGACCGGGGTGTGATCGACCGTGCCTTTCTGCTGCGTCTCGTCGGCGATCAGCACGTTCTTGCGGTCGAGGAAGAGGATGTTGAAGCGCTCGGTCTTCTCGTGCGCCAGGGTGGCGTGGCAGTAGTCGATCAGCTTCTGCCACGACGCGATCACCGGCCGCTCGACCACCTCGCGCCGCGCCAGTCGCGCGCCGCTTTCGCGTAGCGCGCGCAGCAGCACCAGCGTGCGCTGGTCGATGTCGAATTCCTTCAGCAGCTCGGCGTCGGCGGCGAAGACGTCGCCCAGGGTGCCGAAGCGCTCCAGCAGCTTCTTGGCGATCGGCTTGGTGTCGATGCGCTCGATGCCGTAGAACAGCAGCAGCTCAAGCAGCTCGTAGTCCTGGAAGCCCTCGAGCCCCGAGCCCAGCGCGCGATCGCGCACGCGCTGGCGGTGGCCGTGATAGTGCGGCCGCTCAACGGTGTCCTTGGAGTTGTGACCCACGACGGCCGGCTTCGACGCCAACGCACGGGCGACGGCGGCAGTCGGATCGTCGCCGGCGAACTCCCAGACCTGCTCGAGCCGGTTCCAGGTGCCGCCCGCCTCTCGCAGGACCTCGCGATGGGCCAGCGTGTTGCCGCCGATGCGCCAGACCTCGGCGCCGTCGCGGGTCTTGCCTTGTCGCAGATGCAGGCCGACAGCGATCAGCGACAGAAGGTTAGAATCGTCGGGTGAGGATTGCGACGCCTCTCCATCCCCCATACCCGTCTTGCGCCGCGCCATGCCGTCCCCCCATCCGCCCGCGCAGGTTGCGCCGGGAAAGGTCGGGGGACACTGCGGCAGCAAGAGGGCGGCGGCGGGGAAAAGCCGCGACGGCGACCGGCGCGGAGCCCGTCGTTGACCGGCACACAAGCCTATGGAAGCCTTTGGCCGCTGACGAGATCGCGCGGCGGGGGGCCAAGCCATGCGTATATCGAGACGTACCGCCATCGTGGGCGCTGTCGCCGGACTGGCGTCGAGCCCGCTGCGCGCGCAGGACAGCCGGCTGCGCATCGTCGTGCCGTTCGGCGCCGGCTCGGGCACCGACAATACGATGCGCGTCTTCGCCGAGGCGTTCCGGACCGCGACGGGCCGAACCGTCATGGTCGACAACAAGCCCGGCGGCGGCACGTCGATCGGCACGCAGGAGGTGGCGCGCGCCAAGCCCGATGGCTCGACGCTGCTCTATACGACAGGCGGACACACGACCAACGCGGTGCTGATGCGCAAGCTGCCCTACGATCCGGTGGCCGACTTCACGGCGATCACACTGCTGTCGCGCTCGCAAGGCTTCGGCCTGATGGTGTCCGGCGAGTCGCGCTTCAAGACCATGGACCAGTACCTTGCCGCGGCACGCGCCGAGCCCGGCAAGATCACCTATGGCTCCTCCGGCATCGGCAACACGACGCATGTCGTGGGCGAGCTGTTCTGCCGCAGCGCCAAGATCCAGCTGATCCACGTGCCGTACAAGACCACGCCGATCAACGACGCGCTGGCCGGCACTATCGACTCGTTCTTCGTCTCGCCATCGCTGATCATGCAGTACCTACAGTCGGGCCGGCTGCGCATGCTCGGCGTCTCGAGCGCCACGCGCATGGCGCTCCAGCCCGATTCGCCGACCTTCGGCGAGTACGGCATCGACGCGCATATTCCGGGCTGGTCCGGGTTCTGGGGACCGGCGGGGCTGCCGGCGGCCATCGTTGAGCAGCTCCACCAGAGCATCGTGAAGGCGGCGCGCGAGAAGATCTTCGAGACCTACCTGCGCGACAACGGCGCCGAGCTCGTCGGCACGCCGCCGGCCGAGTTCCACGCCTATGTCGTGAGCGAGATCGAGCGCTACAAGAAGGTCCTGCCGCCGCTCGGCATCCAGCTCGATTGATTGGCGGGCGCGTGACGCCGCGCCCCGAACCGCATCGCGGAAACCTCTGTTTGACGGGCTAGGACCCGCGCGGGGAGAGTCTTTCGATAGAAATAAAGGGAGGGGTCCATGCGCCTGCGTCGGCGATCGCTCAATAACATGTTGCTCGCGTCACCCCTGGCCATGGCGGGCATCTCCGCCGCCTCGGCGCAGGACGACGCGGCGCTCGCGTACTACCGCGAGGCCAAGATCGACTGGCGGCAGGCCCAGGGCCAGTCGCTCACCATCGGCTTGAACAAGCATCCGTTCACCGAATCGCTACTGCCGCTGATCCCCGAGTTCCGGCGCCTGACGGGGATCAACATCGAGTACCTGATCCTGCCGGAGGCGGAGTACTTCACCAAGCTGGTCGCCGATCTCTCGCAGCAGCGCGGCGAGTTCTCGGTCATCATGACCGGCCCGATGCGGAACTGGCAGTACGTGCCGCCGGGCTGGATCCTGCCGCTCGACGATTTCCTCAACAATCCGAAGCTCACCGACAAGAGCTGGTTCAAGCTCGACGACTTCTATCCGGGATTGATCTCGGCCAACCGCTGGAACGGCAAGACGGGCGGCGGCGTCGGCGAGGGCTCGCTCTATTCGATCCCGGTGCTGGCGGAGAGCTACATCCTCGCCTACCGCAAGGACCTCTTCGAGCAGCACAAGATCAAGGTGCCGACCAGCCTCGAGGAGATGGCCGAGGCGGCGCGCCGAATTAAGAAGGACGCGGGCATTCCCGGCATCGTCGCCCGCGGCACGCCGACCGTGGCAAGCATGGGCACCGGCTTCATCAGCGGCCTCAAATCGTACACCGACGGCCAGTGGAGCGAGTTCGACGACAAGCTCAACGCCAACTTCCACGACCCGCGCTCGGTGAAGTACACCGAGATCTGGATCGACATGGTGCGCGACGCCGGCCCGCCGAACTGGGCCAACATGCAGTGGTACGACGCCATGGAGGCCTTCACCGCCGGCCAGGGCGGCATGATCGCCGACGCCGACTTCTTCGCCGCCAACTACGAGGATCCGCGCAAGTCGAAGGTCAACGGCAAGGTCGGCTACGCGCTGATCCCGGCCGGCCCGGGTGGCAAGTCCTACGCCGGCCTGTGGACCTGGGCGCTGGGCATCAGCAAGGCGACCAAGAGCAAGGAGGCGGCCTGGCTCTTCGTGCAGTGGGCGACCGCGCAGCGCACGCTGCGCAGCGCCACCATCGACTTCCGCAACTACAACCCGTCGCGCGCGTCGATCACCAGCGATCCGAAGGTCCAGGAGATCATGGGCGCGTGGGGCGGCGGCGAGTACCTGAAGACGGTCGCCAAGAACCTCGAGACCGCACGGGTGGCGTGGATCCCGCAGCCCGAGCGCACGCGCGCCGCCGACATCTGGGCGCGCTCGCTGCACGAGGTCTACTTCAAGCGCATGTCGGCGGCCGACGCGCTCAAGCGGGCGAGCAACGAGGTCGACAAGGTGCTCAAGGAGGCCGGCATCAAGTAACAGCGGGGCCGGGCGGGTGAACGTCACGCGACCTCGCCGCCACTGGCGGCGTGAGCGGCTTCTGCCGTACCTGTTGCTGGGGCCGGCGCTGGTCCTGCTCGTGGGGATGATCTACCCCTTCGCGCTTGGGCTGTACTACAGCTTCACCAGCTACTGGCTGCAGTATCCCAACCGCTTCCGCTTCATCTGGCTCGACAACTATGTCGCGCTGGTGAGCGAGCCGCTGTTCATCCGCTCACTCGAGTTCACGCTCGGCTTCACCTTGGTCGCCGTCGTCATCCAGGTTGGGCTCGGGCTGGCGGTCGCGCTGTTCCTGCACGGCCGCATTCCGGGACGCGCGGTGATCCGGGCGCTCATTCTATTGCCGTTGATGATACCGCCCGTGATCACCGCGCTGATGTGGAAGATCATGATGGCCTCGACCAACTCGGGCGTTCTGAACTACCTGCTGTCGTTCATCGGCGTCGATCCCGTCAACTGGCTCGGCTCGACCCAGGGCGCCGTCGTGTCCGTCCTGATCATCGATACCTGGGGCAATCTGCCGTTCGTCGCCCTGATCCTGCTCGGCGGGCTGCAGGCCTTGCCCACCGAACCCTACGAGGCGGCGAAGGTCGACGGCGCCGGCGCCTGGGACATCTTCCGCTATGTCACCTTGCCGCTCTTGAGCCCGTTCATTGTGCTCGTCGTCGTCTTCCGCACGATGGATTCGCTCAGGATCTTCGACGTGATCTACGCCACCACGCAGGGCGGGCCGAACGACGCGACCACCAACCTGCACATCATGGCCTATCAGTATTCCTTCCAATGGTACCAGATGGGCAAGGGCATGGCGCAAGCCATCGTGCTGCTCCTGCTGGTGGTCATCGCGAGCTACTTGCTGATGCGGCTGTGGAACCGCGCGGCGGAGAGCACGAGCTGATGGCGTCTCGGGCCGTGGCGTCCTCGCACCTCGTTCGCAACCTCGCCATCGCGGCGGGAACCGTCCTGCTGCTCGCCTGGACCGTCTTTCCGTTCCTCTGGATCCTGCTGACGTCGTTGAAGAGCCCGGGCGACATGCTCTCGGTGCCGCCGAAGTTCGTGTTCACGCCGACAATCGACAACTACATGGCGCTGATCATCGGCGAGCAGCGTGGGCAGTATTCCTCGACGCGTCCCGACTTCGCGCGCTTTTTCCTCAACAGCATGATCATCTCGATCGGCGCCGTGTCGTTGTCGGTCCTGGCCGGGATCCCCGCCGCCTATGCGCTGGCGCGCTTCGACTTCCCGCTGAAGGACGCGCTCGGCTTCGTCCTGATGAGCTTCCGTTTCGTGCCGTTCATCGCCTTCGTCATTCCGCTCTATCTCATCTACCAGCGGCTCGGCCTGTACAACACGCATGCCGGGCTGATCTTCGCCTATCAGCTCATCACGCTGCCGTTCACCATCTGGATGCTGCGCAGCTTCTTCATGGAGGTCCCGCTGGAGATCCAGGAGGCGGCGACGATCGACGGCTGTTCATGGTTCGGCGTGCTCATCAAGGTGATCCTGCCGCTGAGCGGACCGGGCATCGCGGTCACGGTCATCCTGGGCTTCATCTTCAGCTGGAACGCCTTCAACTACCCGCTGATGCTGGCGGGCCGTCAGACGTTTCCGGTGACGGTGGGCGCCATCCAGTTCATTTCCTACGAGCAGGTGCTGTGGGGACAGATGGCGGCGGCGACGATCGTCGCCGCGCTGCCGCAGCTGGTGCTCAGCCTGATGGTGCAGAAATACATCGTCCGCGGCCTGACGATGGGTGCGGTGAAATAGAGGCACTCAGCCGTAGGGTGGCTTGTGCAGGTCCTTGGGCGAGAGCGTGAAAATCTCGACGCCGGTCTCGGTGACGCCGCAGGAATGCTCGAACTGGGCCGAGAGCGAGCGGTCCTTGGTCACCGCCGTCCAGCCATCGCCCAGGATCTTCACCTCGTAGCGGCCGGCGTTTATCATCGGCTCGATGGTGAAGAACATGCCGGGCTTCAGCGTCGGGCCGGTGCCGGCGACGCCGTAGTGCAGGATATTGGGCGCGTCGTGGAAGACGCGGCCCAGGCCATGGCCGCAGAAATCGCGCACCACGGAGAAGCGGTTCGACTCGGCGAAAGTCTGGATGGCGTGGCCGATATCGCCCAGCCGCGCGCCGGGCTTTACGGCGGCGATGCCGCGCATCATGGCTTCGTGCGTGGTGTCGCTCAGCCGGCGCGCCAAAAGCTTGGGCTCGCCGACATAGAACATGCGGCTGGTGTCGCCGTACCAGCCGTCGAGGATCACCGTGATGTCGATGTTCAGCACGTCGCCGTCGACCAGCACCCGGTCGCCCGGGATGCCGTGGCAGACGACGTGGTTGATCGAGGTGCAGATCGACTTGGGAAAGCCGCGGTAGCCCAGCGGCGCGGGCACGGCGCCGTGGCCGACGATGAAATCGTGGCAGACCTTGTCGAGATGCTCCGTGGTGACGCCGGCCACGACCAGCGGCACGAGCATGTCCAGCGTCTCGGCGGCCAGCCGGCCGGCCTTGCGCATGCCCTCGAAATCCTCGGGCGCGTGGATCTTGATCTGGCGTTCGTCCTGACGCCAGTAATCCTCCATCGCCGCCTTCTCCGCCCGGAACATCATGCGGCCCTATTTGGCACCGCCGCCTGCGACAGGCAAGGGGTGGGGGCTGCCCTGCGCGCCCGGCTTGGCTATGGTGGGCCGGTCACCCGTACAAGCCCCCCGAGTCCCCCGATGTCCGAGAAGATCGTCACCGCCTGCATCCTGGTCATCGGCAACGAGATCCTGTCGGGTCGCACCAAGGACGCCAACATCCCCTTCCTCGCCACCGGGCTTAACAAGCTGGGGGTGCGGGTCATGGAGTGCCGGGTGATCCCGGATATCGAGGCGCGCATCGTCGAGACCGTCAACGAGGTGCGCCGCAAGTTCGACTACGTCTTCACGACCGGCGGCATTGGGCCGACGCACGACGACATCACCGCCGATTGCATCGCCAAGGCCTTCGGCGTGGGCATTTCCGAGCATCCCGAGGCGATCGATCGCATGACCCGCTACTACGGCGACGCTGCGCTGTTCACCGCGGCGCGCCGGCGCATGGCGCGCGTGCCGCATGGCGGCGTGCTGGTCGACAACCCGGTGTCGGTGGCGCCCGGCTTCCAGATGGAGAACGTGTTCACCTTCGCCGGCATCCCGCGCATCGTCGAGGGCATGTTCGACGCCATCAAGCACCGCCTGGTCGGCGGCAAGCCGATGCTCAGCCGCACCGTGCGCACCAACCAGCCCGAGGGCCTGATCGCCGAGAAGCTGGGCGCGCTGCAGCAGCGCTACGACGACATCGACATCGGCTCCTATCCCGGCTTCCGCAACGGCAGGCCCAGCGTCCAGCTCGTGCTGCGCGGCACCGACGATTCGCGGCTGGCCGGCGCCTCGCGTGAGCTGCAGGCCTTCCTGCTGGAGATGGGCGGCGAGGCCGAGGAGTTCGTTCAATGAGTCCTTCTCCCCGCGCAGGCGGGGAGAAGGTGCCCGAAGGGCGGATGAGGGGCTTCGCGTCGCTTCGACAACCACCGTCGAAGTCGTTGCGCGAAAGCCCCTCATCCGCCTCGCTATCGCTCGGCACCTTCTCCCCGCCTGCGCGGGGAGAAGGATACGCGGCATAGGATATGCCGACCTGGCGCCACTGGCTCGAGGGGGTGGCGTTCGTCGTCCTGCCGCTGCTGGCGATCGCCATGCTGGCGTGGATCGTGGCGCACCAGCTTCCCTACGGCGCCGAACTGCACGGCTTCGAGGCGGCGCTGCTCGACCATGCGCGACGCTGGCACGACGGCACGCCAGTCTACGGCCCGCCGGACGTTCTGTTCACGCCGCTGCTCTACGCGCCGGGGTTCTGGTGGGCGACGGCCGCGGTCGGCGGCGTCGCGGGCCTCGACCTGACAGCAGCGCGCATCGTGTCGGCGTTGGCTCTGGTCGGCGCGATGGCCTGCCTGTTCGATCTCGCGCGGCAACTCACCGGCGACTGGCGCCACGGCGTGCTGGCCGCCGGATTCTACGCCGTGACATTCGATGTCGCGCAGGGCCGCGCGGCTCTTGGCCTGTCGGATGGCCCGGCCACGGCATGGGCGCTCGGCGCCGGCATGGCGCTGTCGCGCATGCGGACATGGCGCGGCGCGGCGATCGCCGGCCTGCTGCTGGTCGCGGCCGTCTTCACCAAGCAGACCATGCTGCTGCTCGTCGTCGCGAGCGGCGTTTGGGTCCTGTTCTATCGTCGCCGGCTGCTTGCGCCGCTGGTCGGCGTCACGGCTGTCGCGGGGCTGGGCCTCGCGGCATGGCTGATCCTGTCGACCGATGGCTGGTTCGCCACCTATGTCGTGCGCATTCCGCTCTCGGTGCCCTGGCGATGGTCGGCGATCACGGGTTTTCCATTCACCGATCTGCGCCCCGTGCACGTGGCGCTGCTGGCGACGGCCATGGCGATGTTGTTGCCTCGACGGCCGTCGGAACGGCCGACGGCGCACGAGACATTGGCGGTTCTGATCGTCGTTTCGTTGCTGGCCGCCTCGTGGCTCGGTCGCTTGCACCAGGGCGGCCACGTCAACGCGCTGATCCCGGCGCTGGCGGCGGCCGCGTTCGGTCTGGCGGTCGCGAGCCATCGCATAGCGCAGCGCATCGCCGCTGTGCTGCGCACGCGGCTGAGTTTTGCCTACGTGCCGGTGATCGTGATCGTGCACTTCTGGATGCTCGCCTACGACCCGCGTGCCTACCTGCCTCCGGCCACGGGACACGCCGACGTCGCGGCGATCCGCGCCGAACTGCGCGCGCTGCCGCGACCGCTGTTCTTGCCGGGCGATGGCTACTGGCTCGACGCGGTGACGGGCGCCGAGCCCTTCGCCACCAACGATCTGGGCTACCTCAAGGACAGACCCTGGCTCGCCGAGTTGATCGCCGCGTCCGACAAGGCGGTGCGCGACGGCGCCTACGCCGCTGTGGTGCTGCCCAACTTCCTCGTCGACGCCTATCGCGACGAGCTGGCGCCGCGCTACCGCTTCGACCGCTGGGTCGGGCCGACCGACCGGCCCATCGGCGTGCGTCACACCGATCTCGTCGGCTGGCGAACCTATCCCTATGCGGTGTTCCTGCGCGTGCCCTAGGATGACCCGATGACCGCACTACCCGACCTGAGCGCCCTCGAGCTGCTTGACGCCTACAAGACCCGAACACTGTCGCCCGTGGACGTCACCGACGCGGTGATCGCGCGCATCGAGGCCCGTGAACCGGCGCTGAAGGCGATGTATGCCTTCGATCCGGACAGCGCGCGGGCGCAGGCGCGGGCCGCCGAGGCGCGCTGGAAGGCGGGCAAGCCGCAGGGCGCGCTCGATGGCGTGCCGATCACCATCAAGGAGAACATCGCCACCAAGGGCGTGCCGGTGCCGCTGGGCACGGCGGCGAGCGATCTGACGCCGGCCGCCGATGACGCGCCGGCGGCGGCGCGGGTGCGCGAGGCCGGCGCGGTGATCCTCGGCAAGACCACTATGCCCGATTTCGGCATGCTGTCCTCGGGCCTCTCGAGCTTCCATCCCCTGACTCGCAATCCCTGGAACCTGGCGAAGAACCCCGGCGGCTCGAGCGCCGGCGCGGGCGCCGCGGCGGCGGCGGGTTACGGCCCGCTGCATCTGGGCACCGATATCGGCGGCTCGGTGCGCCTGCCGGCGAGCTGGAACGGCATCTTCACGCTCAAGCCCAGCCTCGGCCGCGTGCCGGTCGACCCACCCTATCTGGGCCGCGTCGTCGGACCGATGACGCGTACGGTCGGTGACAGCGCCTTGCTCATGGGCGTGCTGTCGCGGCCCGACGCGCGCGATCACATGAGCCTGCCGCCCGCCGATATCGCCTGGATGGATCTCGATCGCGATGTGAAGGGACTGAAGCTCGGCCTGCAGCTCGACGCCGGCTTCGGCCTGCCGGTCGAGCCCGGGGTCAAGGCGGCGGTCGAGGCGGCGGCGCGGCTGTTCGAGGGCGCCGGCGCCGTCATCGTGCCGATGCGCGGCTTCATCACGCGCGAGATCTTCGACGGCCTCGACAATTTCTGGCGCGCGCGATCCTGGGCCGACATCGTCAAGCTCACGCCCGAGAAACGCGCCACGATCCTGCCGTTCATCGGCGCCTGGGCGCGCAAGGCCGTGGGCCTGTCCTCGGTCGATGTCATCCGCGGGCTTGGCTGCCTGATGGAGATGCGCCGGCTGGCGACGGCGGCGACGCAGCCGGTCGACTATATCCTCTCGCCCACGGCGCCGATCCCGGCCTATGCCGCCGAGCTGCCGTGCCCGACCAACGACTCCTCGCGGCCGCTGGAGCACATCGGCTTCACCGTGCCGTGGAACATGGGCGAGCAGCCGGCCTCGTCGATCAACGCCGGCTACACCGCCGACGGCTTGCCCATCGGCCTGCAGATCGTCGGCAAGCGCTTCGATGACATCGGCGTCCTGCGGCTCTCGCGCTGGTACGAGCGGCATCGCCCGGCGCAGCGGCCGTGGCCAGTGGGCTGACGGCGCAAGCGCGATCAAGCGTCCGTCGGGCGAGGGCGGTAGTCTCGCGGCATGGACAGACACATCCCGTTCTTCGACGGTTATTGGTACTGCTACGCCAACTCGGCGGCGATGCTGCTGGGCGCCAGCGGCTTTCCGGCCCGGCCGGCGGAGATCGAGGTGCTTTCGGGCGTAGGCCTCGGCGCCTTCATGCCGCCCGATGGCCTGCCGTTCTTCAGCGGCGCCGCGGGGCTGCCCGATCGCGGCATCTCACGGGCCCTGGAAATCCTTGGCTTCGCCTTCGAGGAGCACGCAGAGGACGACGGCAGCGCGCCGCCCTTCGACTGGTTGACCTCGCGCCTGTCGTCGGGCCCGGTGGTCGTGGGCCCGCTTGACATGAGCCTGCTGCGCTACAACCCCGGTCACCCCAGAGGCGGTGGCGTCGACCACTACGTCCTCGTCAGCGCGATCGACGCGGTGAACGTGCGAATCCGCGACCCGGCGGGCTACGCGGGGGCCTCGCTGTCGCGGGATCTGTTCGCCGAGTCCTGGCGCGCCTCCAGCATCGCCTATCGCCGCGGCGCGTTTCGCGCGTGGTGCTCGCCCCGGCGCGTGCGGACGCCATCGGCCGACAACATCCGCCAGGACGCCATCGCGTGGTTCCAGAGTCTCTACCGGCAAAGCGAGGCGGTCGCGGCCGAGCGAGGCTGGGCCGAAGGCGAGCGGGCGATCCGTGACCTCGCGCGGCTGGCGCGGGATCGCGCCCTGAGCGAGGTGCAGGCGGGCCACCTTCGTTTCTTCGCGCTGCCGCTGGGCGCGAAGCGTGCGGTGCACTACCAGGAATTCTTCGCGGCGTTCGCCCCGGAGATCGCCGCGTTGAAGCGGCGTCAGGCCGAGCTGTTCGGTGATTGCCACAGCCATTTCATGCGGGACGACACGGCCGCCATGGCCGATAGCCTGGACGCGCTCGCGGCGTGCGAGGCGCGCCTGCGAGAGGCGATAACGGCGCTCTGACTGTCGGCTGCGCAGGCGCATGGCGGCGCCTGACATTTTGACGTACACAGAAAACCTTGCGGCGCGCGGCGGGCGGGGTGCCTTAACTTCGCCGCAGTTGGACGACCCTTTGCGCCCAACTCTTGACTTCGCCATCGCGGCGTGACGGACGCAGACAACGAAGGGGGCCGCATTGGCAGCCGATCGCCCACTAGGCATCTTGATGCTCGACACGCGTTTCCCGCGGATCGTGGGCGATATCGGCAATGCCGAGACGTTTCCGTTTCCGGTGATCTACCAGAAGCTCGAGGGTCTCGGCCCCGGCGACGCCGTCTCCGCGTCGCCCGACCGGCCGCGTATCCGTGGCGTTCTGGCGGCCAACGCCAAGGCGCTGGCCGAGAAGGGCGCCATCGGCATCTCGACCAGCTGCGGCTTTCTCGCGTTGTTCCAGTAGGTGCTGGCGATGGTCTCCTCGGTGCGGGTGGCGACTTGGTCGCTGATGCTGGTGCCGATGATCGCCCGCACCCTGCCGGGCGGCCGTCGCGTCGGCGTGATCACCGCCAGCCGCGAGAACCTCACCGCCGCGCATCTCGCCGCCGTCGACGCCTCGCGCGACACGCCGGTCGAGGGCATGCCGCCCAACGGCTCGTTCGCCCGCACCTTCCTCGCCAACGGCACCGAGCTGGATCGCGACGAGGTCGAGCGTGAGACCCTGCTGGCCGGCCGCCGCCTGGTGGCGCGGCATCCCGATGTCGGCGCCGTGGTGCTGGAGTGCACCAACCTGCCGCCCTATGCGCCGGCGCTGCGGCGCGATCTCGGCCTGCCGGTCTATGACGTCACCGACCTCTTGCGCCTGTTCCATGCCGGCCTGAAACGCGACTGACCGCGTCACGGCGCCGTCATTCGTGCGCCTTCAAAGTTTATCCACAGGGTGCTATGCTCCATCGCTTTCCCGGCCCGAGCCGGTACGGAAAGCCAAGAATGTCATTGTCTGACCCGCCCCCCAAAGCGCCCGGCAGTCGCCGTCATATCCGCCTGACCTCGCATCCGCAGGCCGGCGCCGCCCAGCCTGTGCCGCTGAAATGGGGCGCCCCGACCGCCGTCGAACGCGGGCCGGTGATCGCGACACTCGGCCAGCCGGGCCGCCGCAACGCCATCGGCGTACATGCCGGCGCCTACGGCATCTACCGCGCCTTGGCGATCGCCGCTCATACGCTGGATCCCAACCATCGCGCCGACCTCACCAACACCGCGCCGGCCGTGCCGATCGGCCCGTTCCCGCAATGGGGTGATCCGGCGAAGATCGTGTCGTTCGATCCCTGGGGTCATCTCGTCGCCGAGGTCTTCGCCGACCGCCTGGCCGAGGGCCTCGACATCCGTCCGACCATCGCCGTCACCAAGGCGCATGTCGGCATGCCCGAGATCAAGGACGCGATCGAGGCCGGTCGGCTGAAGCCCGACGGCGAGGTGCTGTTGGCCTCGGGCGACGTGCGCGTCACCAAGGCGGCGATCGAGCCGGTGTGGTGGCTGCCCGGCGTGGCCAAGCGCTTCGGCATCGCCGAGACCGACCTGCGCCGCGCGCTCTTCGAGCAGACCGGCGGCATGTACCCGGAACTGGTGACGCGCTCCGACATCAAGGTCTTCCTGCCGCCGATCGGCGGCATGACGCTGTACTTCTTCGGTGACGTCACCAAGCTCGGTCGGCCGGAGACCAAGATCGCCTGCCGTGTGCACGACGAGTGCAACGGCTCCGACGTGTTCGGCTCCGACATCTGCACCTGCCGTCCCTATCTCGCGCACGGCATCGAGATCTGCATCGACATGGCGCAAAAGGGCGGCGTCGGCGTCGTGATCTACAATCGCAAGGAAGGCCGTGCGCTGGGCGAGGTCACCAAGTTCCTGGTCTACAACGCGCGCAAGCGGCAGGTCGGCGGCGACAGCGCGGCGCAGTATTTCGCCCGCACCGAATGCGTCGCCGGCGTGCAGGACATGCGCTTCCAGCAGCTGATGCCCGACGTCTTCCATTGGCTCGGCATCACGCGCATCGACCGCTTCGCCTCGATGAGCAACATGAAGTCCGGCGCGCTGCGCGA
>CAYTFW010000018.1:0-56663 GCA_964437145.1 uncultured Rhizobiaceae bacterium | reverse complement strand
GGATACCGGCGCGCTGCGCTTCGCTGGCCTTGTCGAGGTCGATGCGCAGGCCGCCCGACTCGTCGGTCGAGACGTAGTCCGCGACATTGGCGAAGGCGATCTTGGCGTATTCCTGCGCCAGGCGCTCGACGGAGACCTCCAGGGCGTCGACGACGCGCTGGCGGCCGGCGGCGATCGCGGCGGCGATCCTGGGATCGCGCAGCAGCTTCGAGGCGCTGGGCTGGGCGCCGCGCGGGGAGTAGCCGGCGCGGATATAGGCCTGGGTGGCATTGGCGTCCTTGAGGTACTCCAGGACGAAGCGCTCGTGGCGCGGCGAAAGGGGGATGGTTTGGTCGGTCATGCCGGCCAGGATACGCCTAGCGCCGGAGAGACTCGATTTCCGCCGCTACAAACGTCTTATTCGGGCACAGAGTCGTTGGCAGACTTGGCTTTCTGTTTTCGGGCAGCGCCACGCTAGCGACGCATCATGAGCGCCGCTGGCATGGCGCGCCGGCAAAGTCGACGACGCAGACCGTTTTTCGTCCTCGCGCTTTAACAATCACCACCCATAGACTGGCGACCGCGTTCGGGGGAGATCGGGGATGGCGTATGACTTCGACCTGGTGGTGATCGGCTCGGGGCCGGCCGGCCAGCGCGCCGCGATCCAGGCGGCCAAGCTCGGCAAGAAGGTGATGCTGGTCGAGCGTCAGGACGTGGTCGGCGGCGTGTGCATCAATTCCGGCACCATCCCGTCCAAGACCCTGCGCGAGGCGGTGCTGCATCTGAGCGGCCATCGCGAGCGCGGCGTCTACGGCGCCTCCTACCAGGTGAAGCAGAACATCACCATCGAGGACCTGCATTTCCGTACCGATCACGTCATCCGCCACGAGATCGACGTCACGCGCCACCAGCTGCAGCGCAACCGCGTCGAGGTCGCGATCGGCAACGGCGTCTTCGCCGATCCGCACACCGTGCGTATCGAGGACGTGCCGGGCCGCAACGTGCGCAACGTCACCGCGGCCAACATCGTCGTCGCCACCGGCACGCAGGCGACGCGCGACGCGCGCATCCCCTTCGACGGCCAGCGCATCATGATCAGCGACGACGTGATGAGCTTGAAGAAGCTGCCGCGCACGCTGACCGTGATCGGCGCCGGCGTGATCGGCATCGAGTACGCCACGATCTTCGCCGTGCTGGGCGTGCGCGTGACCATCGTCGACAAGCGCGAACGGCTGCTGCCCTTCATCGACCGCGAGATCACCGACGCGCTCGCCCACCAGATGCTCGAGCATCGCGTGACGCTCAGGCTCGGCGAGGAGGTCAAGGGCATCGAGCCCTTCGCCGACGAGCGCGGCGAGCGCGTGCGCGTCAGCCTGGTCTCGGGCAAGCAGATCGTCAGCGAAGCGGCGCTCTACTCGATCGGCCGCACCGGCGCCACCGCCACGCTCGACCTGAAGGCCGCCGGCGTGCTGGCCGACGAGCGCGGGCGGCTGAAGGTCAACGAGCGCTACCAGACCAACCAGCCGCATATCTACGCGGTGGGCGACGTGATCGGCTTCCCCAGCCTGGCCTCGACCTCGATGGAACAGGGCCGCCGCGCCGCCTGCCACGCCTTCAACGTCACCGCCGAGAGCGTGCCCTCGCTGTTCCCCTACGGCATCTACACCATCCCCGAGATCTCCACCGTCGGCCGCACCGAGGAGGAGCTGACGCAGGAGGGCGTGCCCTACGAGATCGGCAAGGCCAACTACCGCGAGATCGCCCGCGGCCAGATCATCGGCGACAGCTCGGGCCTGCTGAAGCTGATCTTCCACCTCGAGACGCGCGAGCTGCTCGGCGTGCACATCATCGGCGAAGGCGCCAGCGAGCTGATCCACATCGGCCAGGCCGTGCTCGCGCACAAGGGCACGATCGACTACTTCGTCAACACGGTGTTCAACTATCCGACGCTCGCGGAGTGCTACAAGACGGCGGCGTTCGACGGGATCAATCGGTTGGGGTGAGCCTGGACCAGCGGCCTTTCCTGGGAGCGCAGGCGTACCGCCGGGAGGCGGCGCGTTGCGCCACTGTCATGAGCCGGCGGGACGCCGGCGCTCCCAAAGACGGCGTGCTGCTACAGCGACTCCTGCTTGCCATCCCGCAGCTGGACCCGCCTGTCCGCGACGCCAAAGTATCGATCGTCGTGCGAGATCACGACCAGCGCTTTGCCCTGACGTTTGAGGTCCGGGAGGATTTCCTCGTAGAAGACGCGGCGGAAGGTCGGGTCCTGCTCGGCGGCCCATTCATCGAAGACGATCACCGGGCGGTTCTCGAGATAGACCTGGATCAGCGCCAGGCGTTTGCGCTGGCCGGCCGACAGGTCGATGGTCGAGAACTTGCCGTCTTCGATCGTCACCTTGTGCGCGATCTCCAGCCGTTCGAGATACGTGTTCGCTTGCGCCGGCACCGTCACGCCGTCGTGCACCAGGTCGTCGAACAGGAAGAAGTCGAAGAAGATCGCCGAGCAGAGCTGGCGATAGTCGTCGCGTCGCGCCGCGGTCAACGTCTCGCCGTTGAGCAAGATGTCGCCGCCGGTCGGTTCGTAGAGCGCCAGGATGAGGTTGATCAGCGTCGTCTTGCCCGAGCCGTTCTCGCCGGTGATGAACAGGATCTCGCCCGGTCGGATCGTCAGATTGATCGGGCCCAGCGCGAAGCCGCCGTCGCCATAGGCGAAGCGCACGTCCTTGAGCTCGATGCTGTCGATCGTCGTCGTCGGCGCCGGCACAGCGTCGAGCGGCAGATGCGCTTCGGCGGTGGCGAAGCGGGCGGACAGAGTCGCGAGCTGGCCCAGCGCGACCTGCGCCTGGCCGAGCATCGGCATCGCCGTCACCAGCTGCTCGATCGGCGTGCGGATGTAGAGCAGCACGACGACGAAGCCGCCGAGCACGGCGCGGTCGGCGCCCGCCTGCGCGCTCAGCAGCAGGACGATACCGAGCACGATGAAGAACAGCAGCGAGCCCACGGCGTTGGCGCTGCCGAAGACGCGCACCGCGCTGAGGTGCGCGTCACGGATCGAGTGGATAGTGGGCACCGTGCGCTCGCCGAAGACGCGCGCGCGCCTGGCGCGGTTCAGCCGCAGCTCCTTGGCGCCCTGGCAGAGCGCATGGAAGTGGCCCATCAGCCGCTCGTGCGACTCGCGCACGGCGCGCAGCCCCGAGATGCCGCGATTGCGCGCGGCGCTGTGCGCCCAGGTGCCCAGCACCAGCGCGGCGACGGTCACGGCGAAGAACAGCGGCGACAGGACGACGAGATAGGCCAGGCTGCCGACGACGACCGACAGCGCGATGGTCAGGCCGCTCAAGCCAAAGGCGAAGGCGCCGATCGCCTCAACGTCGCGACTCAGCGCGGCCATCAGGCGATGGGCCTGGACGCGCTCGATCTCCTGGATCGGTGCGCGCACGATCCTGGCGCTAAGCTCGAGCTGGATTTTCGCGATGATGTCCTGGCTGACGGCGGCGTTGCCGATGGTCGAGGCCACGGCGGTGACGATGGTGAACAGGCACAACCCGCCGAAGGTCAGCAGCAGCGCGTCGGTGGCGCCGCCGTCCGTGCGCAGCGCGCGGTTGATGGTGCCGAGCAACCACGCCGTCGCCAGACCGCTGGCTATGCCGGCGATCGTGGAAGCCAGCGCGAGCCGCCAGAACGGCCGCAGCAGCCGCAAGGCCTCGATCACGACGCCGCGCGCCGCCACATCCTTCATTCCATTCTCCTTCGCGCCATAGCCTGCATGAATACCCTTTGATCCAAGTGCCACAGGCGCTTTTCACTTTGTCAGCGAATACTCTCTGGTAGACTGAATATCAGCGTTGTCGATCGTGTGTCGCCGAGGGGGAGCCACCATGTCGCAAACCGCAAGTCCCGAGAAGATCGATGCCGTCGAGGACCGCCGCGACCAGCCGATGGTCGTGACGCCGGCCCCCTACGCGCCGCCGCGGCTGATGGAAGTCGGCTCGACCACGCGGATGTTGCGCGGCGGTGGCGGCGGATCCGGACAGGACTGCCGCTACTACTACTACTACCAGAGCGGCCCCTACGGCTGCTGAACCGCGGGCCTCGCCGCCCCTGGTGATCGCGGGCGCGGACGAGGATCGGCATCGCGTCGGTGATGACGCGGTGGCCGACTATGCGCTGGCACCCGACGTCGCGCTGGTCGTCATCGAGTCCGGCGACGGCTGTGTCGTCGACTTGAGCGGAAGCTTCTACAGCCTGTCGCCCGTCGCCACCGCGATGCTGCGCGACATCGTCACCGTCGGGCGCGACGTCGCCGTTACCCGCAGCGCCGGCAGATACGGTGTGGAGGAGGCTCGCATCGCCGCCGATCTCGACAGCTTTCTCGGTGACATGGAGCGGCGTGGCCTGCTCCAGTCGCCACGGCCTCGGCGCCGTCCCGGCGTCCGGCGAATGCTCGCACCCGCCATCGCCGGCCTGGCGCTGGGCGCGCTGCGCCTGGCGCGCTCGCAACGCGGGCGCGCCCGCATCGCGCTCACCCTGGCGCGCCTGTCGTTCCTAGTGGCGGGCTGGAACGCCACGGTCAAAGCGTGGCGCCGCCGCCTCCCCGCGGCGCAAGGCGGCGTCGCGCGTTTGTCCGAACAGAGCGCGCGGGCGATCGACGAGGCGGTGCGCCACGCGGCCGCCGGCCACGTCATGAATGTCGATTGCAAGGAGCGCGCGCTCGCGTGCTTCGCGCTGGCGCGCCTGACCGGACTGCCCGCGACCCTGGTCGTCGGCATCGACTTCTATCCTCTCGCCGGCCATAGCTGGTGCGAGACCGGGTCGTCCGTGATCGGCGACGAGGAAGCGCATTGCCGACGCTTCACGCCGGCCTTCCGGCTTTCGTGACGCCATGATGCCGCCCGCCGACCCGCCGAGCGCCGGCTTCTGCCTGACCAGTCATGGTAGGCGGGCCACGATCGAGGTGTTCGGCGGGGACTCTTCGCTGCTCGAGGTCGCCGAGGGCGACGGCGCGCACGTCCTGCTGCTCGGGCGGCTCTACTATCGCGCCGATCTCGCCCGTCGGCTGCGGCGCGCGCCCGACCGGTCCGCGCGCGACGTGGACTTTGTGCTGGCCGCCTACGCGGAGCTTGGCGCCGAGGCGCGCACGGTGCTCGAAGGCGAGTTCGCCATCGTCATCCTCGACCGCCGAAATCGGCGCATAGTGGCGCTGCGCGATCCCTGCGGCGGCTTTCCCCTGTACTGGATGAAGACCAGCGAGGGTGTCGCCATCGCGACCACGCCGCGGCCGCTTGTCCGCTTCAGCGGATCGGCGGATGTCGAGCGCGCGTTGCTCGCCGATATCCTCGGCGCCGGCTATGTCGAAGTCGATCGCTTCGACAGGTCGGCGTTCCGGGGCGTCGAACGGCTGGTTCCCGGCACGTCGTTGACGGTCGACCTGGCGAATCGCGAAGCGCGGATCGACCGCTTCTGGGACTGGCGACAGCGCATCCAGGATCCTGGTACCGACGACCTTCAGGAGATCGGGGCGCGCTACGCGGCGCTGCTGCGCGAGGCCGTCGCCGAGCGCGCGCGCGGAACGGTGGCCGCGCATGTCTCCGGCGGCATGGACTCGACCTCGGTCGCCTATCTGGCGCTCGAGCGGCTGGCGGCGAGCGGGCGCACCTTGCATGGGATCTCGATCGAGTACCCCACCCTGCGCGGGCTGCGCGACGAGGCACCGTACCTTGCCGCCGCCCTGCGGCGGCCCGGCATCACCAGGCACGCGATCGACGGCGACGAGCTGCTCGATTTCGATCGACTGGACCGCGTGCCGCTCCTCGACGAGCCCTGTCCCGGGCTGTTCCGCGCCGGTATCGATATGGCGCTGGTCGATACGGCCGCGGCTTGCGGCGCCGACACGATGCTGACCGGGCTGGGCGCCGACGAGTTGTTATCGGACGCGCCCTTCTACATCGCCGATCTGTTGCGTGCCGGGCACGTGCGCCAGGCGCTGTCGGAGTCCGCCATCTGGGCGCGGGCGACGACCAGCGGTCGCTGGAAGTTTCTTCATGCCTTCGGTATCGCCCCGCTGCTGCCCGCGTTCGCGCGGCGCGCGACGGTCCCGTCCTGGGTGCTGCCGGGATTCGCCCGGGAGCTTCGCCTGCGCGATCGCGTCGGCGACGATCGTGCGGCGAAGTCGGTGGTGCTATCCGAGGCGCTCGCCCGCCTGCGCGAGACCGCCGGCGATTGGACGCGCGGCGCGCTGGCGAGCCGCCGCGGTCTTCACGTCGCCCATCCCTTCCGCGACCCGCGGCTGACCGGCTTCGCGCTCGGCGTGCGCACGCGCGTCAGGCCCGACCCGCATCGCCAGAAGGCGGTGCTGTCGAGCGCCATGCGCGCGGTCCTGCCCTCGATCATCCTGGAGCGCCGCGGCAAGGCGCCGTTCAACGCCGTCTATTTCCGCGGGCTGTCGCGCAACCTGCCTCGGCTGGAGGCCATGATCCAGGCGTCGCCGGTCGAGGAGCTGGAGCTGTTCGACAAGAACAGGATGATCGAGGCCATGCGCGAGACGGCGCTGGGCGGCAAGAGCCCGGCGCTGGCGAGCGGACTCAACACCGGGCTCGCCATAGCCCATTGGCTGTCGCAATTGCCGCGGTGGTTGGATGCCGCGCCAAAGCCGTCGCACGCAGCGACTCTGCAGACCATTGATGACGCCGCCGGCGACGCCGGCGCGTCGCACCTGAGGCAACCGCAACAAGGGAGACAGCGCGCATGATGACGAGAATGATGACCGCGGCCGCCGCCGCGGTGGCGTGGATCGCGGCCGCGGGCGTGGCGCTCGCCGCCGATCCGGCCAAGTTCTACGGCAAGTACTCGGGCGAGGTCACGACCTCGATGGCGCCCAAGCAGTCCGACGTGGGCACCAAGCGCAACAGCTCCGTCGAGGTCAAGGCGGCGCCCGAAACCGGCTTCCTCGTCTACTGGACGACGGAGTTCCCGGAACGACCGGAGGGACCCGACCGCGTGCGCACCACGTCGCTGCATTTCCTGCCGACGACCAACCCGGGCATCTGGCGCTCCGAGCGCTCAGGGGATCCGATCCATGGCCAGGCGCTGATCTGGGCCCAGGTCACCGCCCAGTCCTTCACCGTCTACACCACGATCATCCCGAAGGACGGCTCACCCATCATGACCATCTACCGCCGCACCTTGAGCGGCGACGGGTTGAACCTGGAGTTCGAGCGGCTCGAGGACGGCAAGCGCAAGACGCTGGTCAGCGGCCTGCTCAAGAAAGAGAAGAGCTGATCGAGCCGACAGCGACGAGCGGCATGTGGAGCCGATCATGCGGCATCGGACCACCCTTCCGTTCGCCTTGCTCCTCGTCGCGCTCGCCGGCGCGGCGCGGGCCGGCGAGTGGGTCGGCAACGCCCAGGCAGTCGATGGCCAAACCATCGCCATCGACGGGAAGCACCTGCGCCTGGCGGGCATCCAGGCGGTGACGAAGGGTCCCAAAGGCTTCTGCTGGGACCGCTACTACAACCCCAACTTCTGCGACATCGCCGCGAGGTGGCACCTCGACGACCTGATCGCGTACAAGCGGGTGACCTGCTCGGGCGATCAACGCGACGACAAGGGGGTCCCGTTGGTCCGCTGCGCCGCCGGCGACCTGAACCTGAACCGGGAGATGGTGCGCGCCGGGTGGGCGACCTCGCGGGAGTACCAGACCGAGGAGGACTTGGCCCGGCAGGAAAAGGTCGGCATGTGGCAGTGAGGGATCCGCGACAGACCAAGCGTCGGGCGGCCCGGCCCCGACCTGATGAGTCCAGCCGTTCGAGCTTGGTGATCTCCTGCGGCGGCAATTCCGCGAGATAGAGATCGCCTTGCGCATCGCCGGCGATGCCGTGCGCGCCGTTGATCGCGCCGCGGCAGCGACCGATCAACTTGCCCTCGGGTGAGATCAGGCTGATGCGCTGGATCTGGTCGGTGACGAAGATGGTGATCGCCGCTTACCACCAGTCGCTCAGGATCATGGCTGGCCTCCCCGACGAATCCCGTATCGTGGCAGCAACGGAAGATCAAGATGCGAAACGCGACGACGCTTCGGCTCGCCTTGATCCTGACCGCGCTTGCTTGTCCAGCGCGGGCCGCCCAGTGGATCGGCCTCGCCGAGAGCGTGGACGGCCAAACCCTTGTCATCGATGGCCAGCACCTGCGCCTGGTTGGCGACGTTACATCTCAGCGATCTGATCTTGCACAAGCGGGCGACCTGCACCGGCGACGCTCAAGACAAGAATCAGATCCCGCTTGCCCGCTGCACGATCGGTGACCTGAACCTGAACCGGGAGATGGTGCGCGCGGGATGGGCCACTTCACAGGAGTATCGGGCCGAACAGGACCTCGCCAAGCAGGAGAAGCTCGGGGTGTGGTGGCGCTGAAGCCGTCGACCATCGCGCGCGGATCAGCCCTTGCGCGCGGCTTTCGGTTCCGCTCTCAAGCGCCGTTTGCTACGCTGGCCGCGCGTGAGCTTGAGGTGCGCAAGGGGAGCGTGAACATGCTGGAGCAGGACAAGCCTGGTTGGATCGATTCCGCCGGGGCAGGCGATGATCACACGCCATCATCGACAGTTCCACCTTACGAGGCGCCTCGCATCCTTGAGGTTGGATCGAGCGCGACAATGATTCGAGGCGCTGGTGGCGATGGTGTGGATTGCCGTTACCATATGATCAACTACGGCTGCTGAACCGCATGATCTAACCGCGTAGAGACGCTGTCGCGGTCGCGTCGACCTTACCATCAGCAATCACGACGCCGTAATCGCGCTTCGCCGTCTCGACCGACACCAGCCCATCGAGCACGTCGTCGAGCACCGCCTGCGGATCGCGCTTGAGCGGATCGCCGTAGCCGCCACCGGCCGGGCCATAACAAACAAAGCGGCCGCCGTCGCTCATGCTCATATGCGGCACCTTCGAGGGCAGCGCGCGCGCTGCACCCGACGGCGGCACGAGATCGAGCTTCGCCGGCCAGCCCTCGCCGCCGCCCTTGAAACCCCAGGGGCGATAGCGATGGCCCTCGCCTTCGACCGAGGCGCCGCCGTCGCTCAGGAAGGCGATCTCGCGCACCGAGCCCAGGCCGCCGCGCCACTGTCCGGCGCCAGCCACATCCTCGCGCAGCTCGTAGCGCAGCACGCGCAACGGCAGATGGGTCTCGATATCCTCGATCGGGTTGTTGCGGGTGTTGGCATAGAGCGTGTCGACCGCGTCCATGCCGTCCTTGCCGTCGCGCCCGCCATAGGAGCCTTCGAAGATCTCCATATGCACCCAGTGGGTGTCGTTCTTCAGGCCGGAGAAGGCGATGACCTTGAGGTTGCCGATGCCGGCCGAGACGCTCGACGGCGCGGCCTGCGCCAGCGCCTTCATCACCGTGTCGGCGAGCTGGTTGCCCGGGCAGAAGCGCGCGATGGTCGGCGCCGGGAAGCTCGGGTTGGCCAGGCAGCCCTTGGGCGCGACGATGGTGATCGGCCGGACCAGCCCGGCGTTGACCGGGATGTGGCCGTGCACCTCGGTGTCGAGCAGCACCGAGCGGATGGTGAGCCAGATGGCGATATCGGCGGTGCCCTCCAGCGGCATGTTGATCGGCCGGTCGGGCACCTGCGGCGCGGTGCCGGTGAGATCGACCACCATCGCGTCGCCGGTCTTGGTGATGGTGACGACGATCGGCAGCTCCTTCTTGTTGGCGTCGGGGCTGTCGAGATAGCCGTCGATCGCCGTCTCGGCGCGATAGACGCCGTCGGGCAACCTGGCGATCGCTTGGCGCATCAGCCGCTCGGCGTGATCCATCAGCGCGGCGCAGGCCTGCTCGTAGAGCTCCAGGCCATAGCGGTTCACCAGCTCGACGAGACGCTCCGCGCCGATGCGCGAGGCGGCGACCTGCGCTTCCATGTCGCCGACGACGAGGTCCGAGGCGCGGATGTTGTCGCGCAGGATCTGCCACACCGCGTCGTTGCGCACACCCCTGTCGTAGACCTTGATCGCCTTGAACTGCAGGCCCTCGGCATAGGCGTCGAGCGCCTCGACGATGCCGCAGGAGCCCGGCGACAACGCGCCGATGTCGAGATGATGCGCGGTGGTCGCGGCGAAGCCGATCAGTTGCGTGCCGATGAACACCGGCACGATGAACGCCACGTCGGGACCATGGCTGGCGCCCGAATACGCATCGTTGTGCATGATCACATCGCCGGGCCGGATCACCTCACCGCGCTCCGCCAGGATGCGCTGCACGCCCTTGACGTAGCCCGGGATCGGCCCCGACTGCAGCGGTGTCGATTGCGCCGACTCCGCCAGCCCCCTGCCCTCGGCATCGACCAGCGCCGCGCCGAAATCCTCGGACTCGCGGATGATCGAGGAGTAGCTCATGCGCATGAGCTTGTAGCCCATCTCGATCGCGATGTTCTCCAACGCGCCCTGGATGACGCTGACGGTGATCGGATCGATGCGGTCTGGCTTAGTCGCGATCTGTCGCGCGGTGGCGCTCGTCATGGCGATGCTCCTTTATCCACTCCGTCGCCCTGAGCGGAGCGAAGCGTAGTCGAAGGGCCTTGCCTCGACACCCATGACCGATGGGCAGAGAGAAGGTCCTTCGACTGCGCCGCTGCGCGGCTCCGCTCAGGACGACGGAAGTTCACAACCCTACGCACGGCGGATGATCAGATTGCCGGCCGCGTCGGCTTCGACGGTATGGCGCGGCGGCACGACGGTGGTGGAGTCCATCTGCAGCACGATGGCCGGGCCGTGGATCGGCAGGCCGACCGGCAGCTTGTCGCGCAGCAGGAACGCGGTCTCGTGATCCGACAGCGTGCCGTCGACGCGGAAGGTACAGAGTCCGGTACGGATGCGCGCGGCATCGAGCGAACCGCCCGATGGCGACGCCGGCCGCGCGATCTCGGCCGAGCCGGCGGCGCCGATCAGGCGGATGTTGACGATCTCGATCGCGCTGTCGGCGAAGTGATGGCCGTACTCACGGCGATGCGCCTCGTGGAAGGCCTCGAAGGCCGCCGCCAGCGCCTTCTCGTCGAGCGCGCCGTCGGGGAAGGCGACGCGCAGCTCATAGCCTTGGCCGACATAGCGCAGATCACCGCGCCGGCTGAAGGTGACGCGCACGAGGTCGACATCGTCGGCGGTGAAGCGCGCCTCCAGCTCACGCGCCATCGAGTCGAAGCCCTGGTTCAGCCGCGCGAGATCGGGCGACGTCGAGACCTGGAAAGCGGTACGGATGGCGTCATAGCGCAGGTCGCTGATCAGCAGGCCCACCGCCGACGTGATGCCGGGATGCGGTGGCACGATGACCTCGGGCACGCCCAGCATGTCGGCGACCTCGGCGCCGTGCAGCGGGCCGGCGCCGCCAAAGGCCACCAGCGTGAAGTCGCGCGGATCGATGCCCTTCTGCACCGTGCGCGAGCGGATGGCGTTGGCCATGTTGGCGTTGAGCACGGTGATCACGCCCTCGGCGGCCTCGCGCTCCTCCATGCCGAGCTGACGCGCCAGCTCGCCGATCACGCGGCGCGCCGCCACCTCGTCGAGCGACATGCCGCCGCCGAGGAAGTGCTTGGCGTCGAGCCGGCCGAGCACGACGTTGGCGTCGGTCACCGTCGGCTTCGCGCCGCCGCGGCCATAGGCGGCCGGACCGGGCACCGCACCGGCCGAGCGCGGGCCGACCTTGAAGGCGCCGGCGCTGTCAACGAAAGCGATCGAGCCGCCGCCGGCGCCGATCGTGTGCACGTCGATCATCGGCACCAGCACCGGAAAGCCGGCGATCCAGGTGTCGCGCGCCGTGGCCTCGCCGAACGTGCCCGCCGAGACGATGCCGATATCGGCCGAGGTGCCGCCGACATCGAAGGTGATCAGGTTGCGCCGCCGCGACAGCGCGCCGGCCCAGTCGCCGCCGATCACGCCGGCCGCCGGCCCCGACAGCAAGGTCAGCACCGGCCGCTCCGCCACCATCGACGGCGTCGCCACGCCGCCATTCGAGGCCATGATGCGCAGGTCGGCGGAGAAGCCCGACGCGACGATGTCGCCTTCGAGCTTGGAGACATAGTCGCGCACCTTCGGCCCGACGAAGGCGTTCATCGCCGTCGTCGTGAAGCGCTCGAACTCGCGGAACTGCGGCGACACCGACGCCGAGGTCGTGGCGAAGCAGCCGGGATATTCCTCGGCGACGATCCGCCGGGCGCGCTCCTCATGCGCCGGATCGAGATAGGAGAACAGGAAACAAATGGCGATGGCCTGCACGCCGGCGTCCTTGAGCTCACGCACCGCCTGGCGCACGCCCTCCTCATCGAGCGTCTCCAGCACCTCGCCGCGAGGCGGGATCAGCCGCTCGCGCACGGTCTTGCGGTGGCGGCGACGCACCAGCGGGCGGTCCTGCCAGGGGATGTCCTGCATGATCGAGTAGTGCTGCGGCCGCTGGTGGCGGCCGATATGCAGGATGTCGCGATAGCCGCCCGACGTGATCATGCCGGTGACCGCGCCGTCGTGCTCGAGGATGGCGTTGGTGGCGATGGTCGTGCCGTGGAACACCACGTCGACCGCCTCACGGGGAATGCCATATTTCTCACAGAGCGCGACAAGCCCCGAGACGACGCCGCGCGATGGGTCGTCCGGGGTGGTCGGCACCTTGTGGATCAAGGTGCTGCCGGCCTCGGTGTCGGCGAACACCAGATCGGTGAACGTGCCACCGACATCGACTCCGATCAGCTTCATGGCACCACCTCGATCCCGCCATGATGGCAGCGACGCAAGATTCGAGCCAGACACGCCATGCGAAGCATGGGCGACAACAAGGGTGACGTCACGCATCCAATGTCAAGGGTTGCCACCTTTGGAGTGTGCACGACGCCCGCCCTCTGGCGCCTACCGCTGCCCGCCCGGCCCCAGCGGCCGCGACGCATCGTCAGTCCAGCCGCTCGAGCTTGGTGATCTCCTGCGGCGGGAGTTCGGCGAGGTAGAGGTTGCCCTGGGCATCACCCGAGATGCCATGCGCCCCGTTGATCGCGCCGCGGCAGCGGCCGATCAGCTTGCCCTCGGGCGACAGCATGCTGATGCGCGGGATCTGGTCGGTGACGAAGACATAGTCGCGGTCATCCACCCAGATCTGCATGGGGTGATAGAAGTCGCCCCACGCCGCGAGGAAGTTGCCCGCGCGGTCGAAAACCTGGACGCGGTTGTTCTCGCGATCGCCGACCAGCACCCGTTCGAAGCGGTCGACCCAGATGGCGTGCGGCGTGGTGAAGGCGCCGGGCCGATCGCCGTGCCCGCCCCAGGTACGGATCAGCGCGCCGTTGGCGGCGAAGCGGTGGACGCTGGAATTGCCATAACCGTCGGCGACGTAGATCTCGCCGTCGGCCGCCTCGGCCGCCGCCGTCGGATGATTGAAGGGCGCGTCGAGCGACGGGGCGTGACGCCGGCCGAGCGCCTGCACCAGCTTGCCGTCGGCGTCGAAGCGCAGCACCTGATGCGCGTCGCGGTCGGCCACCAGCATCGTGCCGTTGGACGCTGTATTAATGTAGTGCGGCTCGGCGAGCTGTCCCTCGCCCCACGACCCCAGGAGTTTTCCATCGCGCTCGAAGACGAGCACCGGCCGATCGGTGCCGCGCTGCGCGACATGCACGCGGCCGGCGCGATCGACCACCAGGTCGGAGATGAAGCCGAAGCTCTCGCCCTCGGGCAGCCGCGCCCATTTGCGATGGACGGCGTAGCGCCGGTCGCCGAGCAGCACGACATAGCGTTCGTCGGACATGGCGCCAGCACAGCACAACGCCCGGCGCAGTCAAATGGAAACCGGCGGCGGTCTACTTCCAGCCGACCTTATCCATGATCGCCTGCGCCTTGGCCTGGTTACGGCCCAGCTCGGCGACGTTGACCTGGTCGCGCTTGAAATTGCCCAGCGAGGCCAGGCCCTTGTTGTCGACCGGCACTTCCGTCACCGGCCACTCGTTGTTGCCGTTGGCGAAATAGAGCTGCGCGGAGTCGCTGGCGAGATACTCGAGGAACTTCACCGCCGCGTCCCTGTGCGGCGCGTTCTTCGCCACGCCGCCGCCCGAGACGTTGACATGCGTGCCGCGATTGTCCTGGTTGGGAAACACGACGGCGGTCTTGGCGACAACCGCCTTCTCGTCGGGCTTCTCGGAATTGATCAGGCGCACATAGTAGTAGCTGTTGGTGATGGCCACGTCGCACTGGCCGGCGGCCACCGCCTTGATCTGGTCCGTGTCGCCGCCCTGCGGCGGACGCGCGAGGTTCTCCTTCACGCCCTTGGCCCAGGCTTCCGCCTTCGCCTCGCCCATCGTGGCGATCATCGAGGACAGCAGAGACAGATTGTAGATGTGGCTGCCGGAGCGGGCGCAGACGCGGCCCTTCCATTCCGGCTTGGCGAGATCCTCGTAGTCCTTGAGCTCGCTCGGCTTGACCCGGTCCTTGGCGATCACCAGCACGCGCGCGCGCGCCGAGAAGCCGAACCACTTGCCCTCGGGATCGCGCAGATAGGCCGGTACCACCCGCTCCAGTGTCGCCGACGCCACCGGCTGCAGGATGCCGGCTTGCTCGGCCTTCCAGATGCGGCCCATGTCGACGGTGATCATCACGTCGGCCGGGCTGTTGGCGCCCTCCTGCCGGATGCGCTCGATGATCTCGTCTTCCTTGGCATCGATGCGGTTGATCTTGATGCCGGTCGCCTTGGTGAAGTCGTCGTAAAGCTTTTCGTCGGTCTGGTAGTGGCGGGCGGTGTACAGGTTGATCTCCTGCGCCGTCGCGGGCGCGCCGACCACGCCAACCAGCAGCGCGGTGGCGACAATTACGGTCCTGACGGTCATCAACTCTTCTCTCCAACGCGGCAGACAGTCCGCGCACGCGACCAAGTCGCATGGGTAGATGCCTGATTTCGCTGGCACCGTCAAGGCGAATGAGAACAAGTCGCATTAACGGCAGTGCGTCCAACGCCAAAAGGGGCGTTGTTTCGGGCGGCAAGTGTTGTTACCGCTCACTTTGTAAGCCATGGACGCCGTGACCGGATACGCCCCCCTCCTGGCCGACGAGCCGGATCCCGACGCCGCGCCTCGAGCGGTGCCGGCGCTCGTCCGGCAGATGTATCTCGTCGCCGACCGCTACGACTTCTTGACCATGCCGGACGGCGCCAAGCTGCGCTACGCCTTGTGGCGTGCCCGCGCCGAGCGACCGCGCGGCACCATTCTGCTGCTCAACGGCCGCGGCGAGTTCATCGAGAAATACGCCATCGAGATCGTCCCCGAGCTGCGCGCTCGACGCTTCGCCATCTGGACTATGGATTGGCGCGGCCAGGGCCTGTCGTCGCGCTCGTTGCCCGACTCGCAAAAGGGTCATATCGACCGTTTCGAGACCTACCTCTTGGACCTTGCGGCCTTCATCGACTTCGTCGCCGCCAGCGACGCGCCCCGGCCGATCGTGGCGCTGACCCATTCGATGGGCGCGCACAACCTTCTGCGCCATTTCGCCGAGCGTGGCGACGGACCGGTCAAGGCCGGCATCATGGTCGCGCCGATGACCGGGCTACGCAGCGAGGCGATCATCCGCGTGCTGCTCAGCATGCTGCCGCCCACCGCCAAGATCGATCAGCGCTATTTCTACGGCGGCACGCCGTTCCGCCTGGTCGGCCGCGAGTTCATCGGCAACAAGGTCACGCACGACCAGCGCCGCTTCCGTTTCGCCGAGGCCTGGTACGTCACCGATCCGCGCCTGCCGATCGGCGGCCCGACCATCGGCTGGCTGCGCCAAGCCGTGAAGTCGATCCGCCTGCTGGTCGAGCCCAGCTATCTGGCGCGCATCACGCAGCCGATGCTGATCCTGAGCGCCAAGCAGGACCTGCTGGTCGACAGCCGCACGCACGCCGCGCTGGCCACGCGGCTGCCCAACGCCAAGGTCATCGACTTCGAAGGCGCGCGGCACGAGATCATGATGGAGACCGACAAGATCCGCGCCCGCTTCTGGACGGAGTTCGACCGCTTCACCGGCGAGCACGCGCCGTTTCGCTAGCGCTTGCGGCTTTCCAGCACCGCGATCAACTCGTCGATGGTGCGCTGACGCTCCTCCTTCGAGCCGCTGCCCATCGCATGGGCCACGCAATGCCCGAGATGGTCGCGCAGGATCTCCTGCTCGACCTTGTCGAGCGCGGCGCGCACCGCGCCGATCTGCGTCAGCACGTCGATGCAATAGCGGTCGGCCTCCACCATGCGCGCCACGCCGCGCACCTGGCCCTCGATGCGCGCCAGCCGCGCCAAGCTTGATTTCCTGACCTTGTCCTCCATGCTTGTACTATACCCCCGTAGGGTATATATGGCAAGGCATGAGCGAGCATCGACATCACCACCACGCCCCGCCGGCCGATACCGCGACGGCGATCGATCCGGTATGCGGCATGACGGTGCGCATCGAGGGCGCCAAGCACGTCCACGCTCATCACGGCCGGACCTACTATTTCTGCAATCCCAAGTGCCTGACCAAGTTCCAGGCCGAGCCCGCGCGCTACCTCGACCCCAAGCCAGCGGCGGCGCCGACGGCCGCCGAAGCGGCCGCCATCCACACCTGCCCGATGCATCCGGAGATCCGCCAGGTCGGGCCGGGCAGCTGCCCGATCTGCGGCATGGCGCTGGAGCCGGAGACGGTCACCGCCGACGCGCCGCCCAATCCCGAGCTGATCGACTTCACCCGCCGCTTCTGGATCGGCCTGGCGCTCACCCTGCCGGTGGTCGCGCTGGAGATGGGCGCGCACCTCTTCGACCTGCATCACCTTGTCCCGCCCCGCCTGTCGGCCTGGCTGCAGCTCGCTTTGGCCACCCCGGTCGTGTTGTGGGCCGGCTGGCCGTTCTTCGAGCGCGGCGCGGCGTCGATCCGTCACCGCGCGCTCAACATGTTCACCCTGATCGCCATCGGCACCGGCGCGGCCTGGCTCTACAGCCTTGCCGCCACCATCGCGCCCGGCGTCTTCCCCGCGGCGTTGCGCGACGCGCATGGCACGGTGGCCGTGTACTTCGAGGCCGCCGCGGTGATCGTCGTGCTGGTGCTGCTGGGCCAGGTGCTGGAGCTGCGCGCGCGTGAGCGCACCGGCGGCGCGATCCGCGCCCTGCTGAAGCTCGCGCCGGCCACGGCGCTGCGCATCGACGCCGATGGCGAGGAGCGCGAGGTGCCGCTGGAGTCCGTGGCCGTCGGCGATCGGCTGCGCGTGAAGCCCGGCATGAAGGTGCCGGTCGACGGCGTGCTCAACATCGGCCGCGGCACGATCGACGAATCGATGATCACGGGCGAGCCGATGCCGGCCACCAAGAGCAAAGGCGACAAGGTCACCGGCGGCACGATCAACACCACGGGCAGTTTCGTGATGCGCGCCGAGCGCGTCGGCGCCGACACCATGCTCGCGCGCATCGTGCAGATGGTGTCGCAGGCGCAGCGCAGCCGCGCGCCGATCCAGCGCCTGGCCGACCAGGTCTCGGGCTGGTTCGTGCCCGTCGTGCTCCTCGTGGCGGTGCTGAGCTTCGCCGCCTGGAGCCTGTGGGGGCCGGCGCCGGCCCTGCCCTTCGCCATCGTCGCCGCCGTGTCGGTGCTGATCATCGCCTGTCCCTGCGCGCTGGGCCTGGCGACGCCGATGTCGATCATGGTCGGCGTCGGCCGCGGCGCCACCGAGGGCGTGCTGATCCGCGACGCCGAGGCGCTGGAGCGCATGGAGAAGGTCGACACGCTGGTGATCGACAAGACCGGCACCCTGACAGAAGGGCGTCCGACGCTGCTGGCGGTCGAGCCGCTCGGCGGCGTCGACGAGGCCGAGGCGCTGCGCCTGGCCGCCAGCCTCGAACGCGGCAGCGAGCATCCCATCGCCACCGCCATCGTCGCCGCCGCGCGCGAGCGCAAGCTGGCGCTGGCCGACGCGCAGGATTTCGACTCGCCGGTCGGCAAGGGCGTGTCCGGCGCGATCGACGGCAAGACGCTGGTCCTGGGCAACGCCGCCTTCCTGAAGGAGCGCGGCATCGACACGGCGAGCGGTGAGAGCCGCGCCGACGCCCTGCGCGCCGACGGCGCCACCGTCGTCATGCTGGCGATGGATGGCCGACTCACCGCGCTGATCGCGGTCGGCGACAAGGTGAAGGCGACGACGCCGGACGCGCTGGCGTCGCTGAAGGCCGAGGGTCTGCGCATCGTCATGCTGACCGGCGACGTGCGCCGCTCCGCCGAGGCGGTGGCGGCCAAGCTGGGCATCGATTCCGTCGAGGCCGAGGTGCTGCCGCAGGACAAGGCGGCGATCGTGCGGCGCCTGCGCGCCGAGGGCCGCGTCGTCGCCATGGCCGGAGACGGCGTCAACGACGCGCCGGCGCTGGCGGCGGCCGATGTCGGTATCGCCATGGGCACCGGCACCGAGATCGCCATCGAAAGCGCCGGCATCACCCTGGTGAAGGGCGACCTGCGCGGCATCGCGCGGGCGCGCACGCTATCGCGCGCCACCATGCGCAACATCAGGCAGAACCTGTTCTTCGCCTTCGCCTACAACGCCGCTGGCGTGCCCATCGCCGCCGGCGTGCTCTATCCGGCCTTCGGCGTGCTGCTATCGCCGGTGATCGCCGCCGCCGCGATGTCGCTGAGCTCGGTCAGCGTCATCGCCAACGCGCTGAGACTGCGGCGCTCCGCTTAGGCGAAATCACCTTGTCATCCCTCGCTGCGCGCGGGACGACAGTTGACTCCACTCAATCGGAACTCGGTCTAGCGCAGCTCGAGATGCAGCTTGCGGCCGACCGCCCGCGCCGCCCGGACCAACGTGTCGAGAGTGACCGAGCTATTGGCGGGATCCAGCAGACGGTCGAGCTGCGAGCGGCTGGTATGCATGCGCTCCGCCAGCGCGGATTTGCTCAGTCCCTGCTCCTTCATCATGGAGTCCAGCGACCGCGCAAGAACGCGCTTGATCGCCTGCGCCGTCACCTCCGCATGGCTGCCGTCCTCCCGCAGGAAATCGTCGAACGACGATCCGATCCTGCCCTTCACCCTGCCGGTCATGCCCGCAACTCCCTCATGCGCTTCTCGGCCAACGCCAGATCGGCCGCCGGAGTCTTCCGTGTCTTCTTGATGAAAGCGTGCAGCAACACCATCCGCCCGTCTGCGACACAGAAGATCGTCCGCGCGATGCGCCCGCCAATAAGGTCGGTGCGCACCTCCCACAACCCGCCCCCCAAAGCCCGGCACAGCGGCATGCCGATCGGCCACGAAAACTCGACATCCTTGATATCGACGCCGATCCGGCGGCGATCCTCGGCGTCGAGCTCGCGCAGCCAATCTCGGACGGGTTCTCGACCGCTCGGCAATGCGTAGAACGCCGCTGGAAGGCGCTTCATCGCCACCATAGCCAATTGTACCAATTTAGGTACGCCGCGACAAGACCTGTCGAGCGCCGGCTTACCGCAGTCGCACCATCATTTCGGCTTGGCGCACGGCGCAGGCGACGCCGTCGAGCAGCGGCACGGGAACGCGGGCGCGGAAACTGTCGGCGAGGCCGGCGAGCGGACCGCCGCCCAGTATGATCGACGACACCTCGCCGCGCGCGGCGATATCGCGGCACGCCGCCTCCAGCGCCGCGCCGTGGTCGATCTGCATCCGCCCCACGTCCGTGACCGGTGCGTCGAGGAAGAAGCTGGTCGCCAGACGGTCGGTCAGCCCCAGGCGGCGCGCCATTGTCTGGAACACCGGCAGCAGGGTCGAGGCCATCGACACGATGGCGAAGCGATCGCCCATCATCGAAGCCGTCAGCAGTGCGCTTTCGGCGATGCCCAGCACCGGCCGCTTCGACAGGGCGCGCGCCGCCATTAATCCCGGGTCGGCGAAAGCGGCGACGATGATCGCGTCATAGGCCGGCCATTCGCGCGCGACGATCTCCAGTGTGACGGCCTCGGCAGCGGCCGCCTGCTCGGGCAGGCTGATATAGGGCACGCCGCGCGGTGCGCCCAGGCCCACGATCTCGGTGTCGGCCGACGCATGGCGGCGCGCCTGCACCACCATGCGATCGGTGACCGCCTGCGTCGTGTTGGGATTGTAGACCAGCAGGCGCACGCCGTTCAGGCACCCAGCAACTGGCCACCATCGACGGCGATCATCTGGCCGGTGACCCAGTTGGCCAGCGGCGAGGCCAGGAACATCGCGACGCTGGCGATCTCCTCGGGGAGGCCCAGGCGGCCGAAGGGAATGCTCTTGTGGATCGCGTTGTAGAGCTGCGGCGCGTCCGTCTTGCGCTTGTCCCACACGCCGCCGGGAAACTCGATCGAGCCCGGCGCGATGCAGTTCACGCGGATGTTCTTGCGCGCCAAGGTCGCCGCCTGCGACAGCGTGTAGTGGATCATCGCCGCCTTCACCGCGCCGTAGGGCGGCTGACGGCCGGCCGGCCGCAGGCCGGAGATCGACGACATGTTGATGATCGAGGCCCCGGCCTTGCCGCCATGGACGTCGTGCGCCGCTTCGCCATTCTCAAGCAAAGGCAGCGCGGCGTGCGAGGCGCGCACCATCGCCATGACGTCGACGTTGAGTCCGACGGCCCAGCCCGCCTCGTCATCGCTCGAGCCGAAACCCGAAGAATTGTTGACCAGCACGTCGATGCCGCCCAACGCCTTGGCCGCGGCCTCGATGTAGCTCTTGATCGCGGCGGCATCGCCGAGATCGCAGCTCGCCGCGTGCGCTTTGTGTTTGGATTTGGCGATCTCGGCTCGCGTTTCCTCCAACGCCTTGGGCTCGCGCGCGCAGATCGAGACATCGGCGCCGGCCTGGGCGAAGCCCAGCGCGATCGAACGGCCGATGCCGCGCGAACCGCCGCACACGACGACGCGGCGGCCGGTGAAATCGAAGCTCATGATGGTCCTCTACTTGAGCCCGCCGAGGAAGCTCTCGACAGCGCGGTTGAAAGCGGCCGGTTGATGCAGGTTGGCGGCATGGCCGGCGGCGGGAATCACCACCTTCGACGCGCCGGGGATCTTGGCCGCCATGTAATCGGTGGCGGCGAGGAAGTTCGTATCGTCGGCGCCGACCAGCACCAGGGTCGGCACCTTCACGCTGTCCAGCGAGCGGATCACGCGATCGTTCTCCTGCGCCAGCATGCCGCGCGCCGCGCCGGCCAGGCCGGAGGCGTCGCGATGCTGACTCAGGCGCACCTCGTCGCTGCCGCCCAAGGCCGCCAGCCCGCGCGAGTCGAGATCGGCGGCGCGCTTGTGCGCCGTGGCGTTCCACGCCGCGCGTGCTTCATCTTTCTTGAAGCCCGGGCCGGTGTCGAACAGCATCAGCGCGCGCGTCATGCCGGGATGCGTGGCGTGGAAGGCGAGCGACATGTAGCCGCCCAACGACAGCCCGGCGATCACCGCGGTCTTCTCGCCGCACGCGGCGAGGATCGCCGCCATGTCGCCGACCGTCAGCGCCTCGGAGTACTTCGCGCCGTCGGTGGGGTAGTCGCTCTGACCATGCCCGCGCATGTCCCAGACGATCACCTTGTAGCGGTCCTTCAGCGCCGCCACCTGACCGTCCCACATCTTCGATGTGGCGCTATAGCCATGGCTCAGCAGCACCGCGGGCCCGGCGCCATGCACCGCGTAGTGGATCTTCACGCCGTCGCGCTCGAGCGTCGCCATCGGTCTTCCCTCCCCTTCGATCAATGCGGCACGGTCGGCTGGTCGCCGGCGATCGTCGTGCGCTGCATCAGGCGCTTGTGCCTGATGGTGTCGTACTTGGTGGCGCGATGCACCACGGCGCGGTTGTCCCACAGCACGCTGTCGCCTTCGCGCCATTTGTGGGCGAAGCAGAACTCCGGCTTCAGCGCCGTCTTGGTCAGCTCGTCGAGCAGCGCGCGGCCCTCCTCGATCGGCCAGCCGACGACGTGCGAGGCGTGCGCGCCGATGTACAGCGCCTTGCGGCCGTTGATCGGGTTGATGCGCCACATGCGCTGCTTCGCGCCCGGCAACTCCGCGCGCATCTCCTCAGTGAGCACCGAGGCGTCGACCAGGCCACGCGAATGGATCAGCGAGTGCTCGACCACCAGCGGCTCGATCTTCGCCTTCATCTCCTCGGAGAGGGCCTCGTAGGCGGCGCGCATGCTGCAGAACTCGGTGTCGCCGCCCTCCGGCGGCACGATGCGCGCCGTCAGCATCGAGCACAGCGAGGGGATGTGCTTGAACGAGCTGTCGGAGTGCCAGAAGTAGTTTGCGAGTTGGTAGATCATGCGGCGATCCTCGGGCGGGATCACCGCGCCGGTCTTGATGTCGAGATTGGACTGGCGCGCGAAGGGCGTGCCGACGCCGGGGTTGGCCTTACCGGCGATCTCCAGCGGCCCGAACATCTCGCTGAAGCGGATCTGCGTCGCGTCGTCCATCGGCATGTCGCGGAACACCAGCACCGAATGCTCCTCGAAGGCGGCGCGGATCTCGCCGAACACGAGGGCGGAAACCGGCTCGCGGATGTCGACGCCGGAGATTTCAGCGCCGAATAGCGGATGGATCTTACGAACGGTGATGGGCATGCGGGCGTTCCTCGGCCGCGCTCTCGGGCGCGTGGCCGGCAGTGAACCACCCGACGGTCGCGGCGACAACTCAGCCAGCACAGGTCTGCTCTGCGAACCGATGGCCTCGACGCCGCGCGCCGGTCGTGGAACCCTGCCGCCAACCAGGCAAGGGAGCGGACGCCATGCATGACCTCGTCATCCGCAAAGGCACCATCGTCGACGGCACCGGGGCGCCGGCCTTCGAGGGCGATGTCGCGATCGACGGCGGCAAGCTGACCTCGGTCGGTGGCGCGGCGGGCCGCGGTCGCGAGGAGATCGACGCCAAGGGCATGGTGGTGTCGCCGGGCTGGGTCGACATCCACACCCACTATGACGGCCAAGTGACCTGGGATCCGCATCTCACGCCCTCGGGCTGGCACGGCGTGACCACGGCCGTGATGGGCAATTGCGGCGTCGGCTTCGCGCCGGCCCATCCCGACCGCCACGACTGGCTGATCGGCCTGATGGAAGGCGTCGAGGACATCCCCGGCACGGCGCTGGCCGAGGGCATCAAGTGGGAATGGGAGTCGTTCCCGGAATATCTCGACGCGCTGGAGCGCATGCCGCGCTCGCTCGATGTCGCGACCCACGTGCCGCACGGCGCGGTGCGCGCCTATGTCATGGGCGACCGCGGCGCCGACAACGAGATGGCGAACGCCGACGACATCGCGGCGATGGCGCGCATCGTCGAGGACGGCATTCGCGCTGGCGCCTTGGGCTTCTCGACCTCGCGCACCCGCCTGCACCGTTCGATCGACGGCCGCGAGGTGCCCGGCACCTTCGCGCATGCCGACGAGATGCTGGCGCTGGGCCGCGCGGTCAAGCGCGGCGGCTTCGGCGTGTTCGAGATCGCCTCCGACCTGACGCCGCAACAGAACGAGTTCGCGTGGATGACGACCTTGGCGCGCGAGACCGGCCTGCCGATCACCTACGCGCTGGTGCAGAACGAGATCCATCCCGAGAAGTGGCGCGAGCTGCTGCGGCAGACCGCCGATGCCGCGAAGGCCGGCGCGCCGATCACGGCGCAGGTCGGCTGCCGGCCGGTGGGCGTGCTGCTCGGCCTGCAGGGCCGCGTGCATCCCTTCGTGGCGCATCCCGCGTACATGGCGATCGCCGACAAGCCGCTCGAGGAGCGCGTGCGCATCATGCGCGACCCGGCGTTCAAGGCGCGCCTCCTGTCGGAGCAAACGACCATCACCGAGAAGTTCCGCCGCCGACCGATGGAGCAGTTCCACAACATGTTCCCGCTGGGCGATCCGCCGAACTACGAGCCGGCGCCCGAGGATTCGGTGGCGGCGATGGCCGAGCGCGCCGGGCGCGACGCGGCGGAGATGACCTACGAGATCCTGCTGCAGCGCGACGGGCGCGAGTTCCTGTACTTCCCGTCGCTGAACTACGCCGATCGCAATTTCGACGCGCTCGACACCATGCTGCGCCATCCCAACACGGTGCTCAGCCTGTCCGACGGCGGCGCGCATTGCGGCGTGATCTGCGACGCCAGCGCGCCGACCTTCCTGCTCACCCATTGGGTGCGCGGCCGCACGCGCGGCCGTCGCCTCGGACTCGAGCAGGCGATCGCGCTGCAGACCAGCCGCACCGCCGCCGTCTACGGGCTGAACGATCGCGGCCGGCTGAAGCCCGGGCTGAAGGCCGACGTCAACGTCATCGACATCGACAATCTGCGACTGGCGCCGCCGGTCATGGCCTACGACCTGCCGGCCAACGG
The DNA here is from genome assembly GCA_964437145.1 of uncultured Rhizobiaceae bacterium. Lineage (GTDB taxonomy): Bacteria > Pseudomonadota > Alphaproteobacteria > Reyranellales > Reyranellaceae > JAFAZJ01. The sequence continues at coordinate 32,413 of CAYTFW010000018.1, read as the reverse complement.
CCGCCGCCTGCTGCAGCGTGGCTCCGGCTATCGCGCCACCATCGCCGCCGGCCAGGTCACCTGGCGCGACGGCGAGGCGACCGGCGCGATGCCCGGCAAGGTGATCCGCGGACCGAAATCCGCCTAACTTCTACCTTCCCCCGGAGGGGGAAGGTGCCCGAAGGGCGGATGGGGGATGTCGAAGACGAACACCTGACGCATTGAAACATCCCCCATCCGGCGCTGCGCGCCACCTTCCCCCTCCGGGGGAAGGTAAAGATTGAACGAAGAGGATTCGCATCATGAACATGGCCAGCGGCATCGCACCCGAGGACACCGGTCTTTCCAGCAAGCGGCTGAAGCTCATCGAGAACTGGGCCGACGCCTTGGTCGCGAGCAAGAAGCTCGCCGGCCTGACCACCGTCGTGGCACGGCGCGGCAAGATCGCCCATCACCACACCACGGGCCTCGCCGACATCTCGCGCGGCACCAAGATGACGCCGGAGACGATCTTCCGCATCTACTCGATGACCAAGCCGCTGACCTCGGTCGCGATCATGATGCTGTACGAGGAGGGCCGCTTCCAGCTCGACGATCCGATCAGCAAGGTCGCGCCGATGTTCAAGAACCCGCGCGTCGCCGCCGGCGGCATGCGCGGCAAGATCGACACCGTGCCGGCCAACCGCGAGATCACCTACCGCGATCTGCTGACTCACACCTCGGGCATCACCTACGGCTTCATGGAGGCCAACACGGTCGACGCGGTCTATCGCAAGGTCGGCATCGACTTCCAGACCGCCAAGGTCAGTCTCGAGGAGATGTGCGCCCGCCTGGCCGGCATCCCGCTGATCGCGCAGCCCGGCGCGGAGTGGAACTACAGCAACGCCACCGACGTGCTGGGTTATCTCGTGCAGGTGATCTCCGGCCAGCGCTTCGACGACTTCCTCGCCGAACGCATCATCAAGCCGCTGGGCATGGTCGACACCGCCTTCTACGTGCCGCAGGACAAGCTCAGCCGCTTCGCCGCCAACTACAACGTCGAGGCCGACGGCTCGCTGAAGATGATCGACGATCCGCAGAAGAGCAGCTTCGCCGTGAAGCGTGACATCGTCTCCGGCGGCGGCGGCCTGTGCTCGACCGCGTCCGACTACATGCGCTTCTGCCAGATGATGCTGAACAAGGGTGAGCTGGACGGCGTGCGCTTGCTGGGCCGCAAGACGGTCGAGTTGATGACCGCCAATCATCTGCGCGGCGACATGGCCGACATGGGCCAGCCGCGCTTCAGCGAGTCGAGCTACGAGGGCATCGGCTTCGGCCTGGGCTTCTCGGTCATGCTCGACCCGGCCAAGGCGCAGATCCTCGGCACGCCGGGCGAGTACGCCTGGGGCGGCGCGGCCAGCACCGCCTTCTGGGTCGATCCGGCGGAGGAGATGATCGTGCTGCTGATGACGCAGGCGATGCCGTCCTCGGCCTACCCGATCCGCCGCGAGCTGCGCGTTCTGTCCTATCAGGCGGTGATCGACTAAGCATGTTGAGCGTATCAGGCGTCGATCTCGACATCGTGGAGCGCGGCCAGGGACGGCCGCTGCTCTTCTTGCATGCCGGCGAAGGGCTGTGGCCGCAGCGGCCGTGGCTCGACGCGCTGGCCCAGCGCTTTCGCGTCATCGCGCCGGTGCATCCCGGCTGGGGCCGCTCGGCGCTGCCGGACTGGATGTCCAGCGTCGATGACATCGCTTATCTCTATCTCGACCTCGTCCAGCGACTCGACCTGAAGGACGTCGTCCTTGTCGGCAATTGCTTCGGCGGCTGGGTCGCGGCCGAGATGGCGGTGCGCGACACGCGGCGCCTCGCCAAGCTCGTGCTCGCCGCACCGCTGGGCGCGAAGTTCGGCGGCCTGCACGACCGCGACATCGCCGACATGCACGGCATGGCCCGCGCCGAGGTCGACAGGCTGGCCTGGGCCGATCCGGCGCTGGGCGCGGTCGATTTCACCAAGATGCCGGAGACCGAGATCGCCGGCATCGTGCGCGGGCGCGAGGCCTTCACCTTGTTCGGCTGGAAGCCCTACATGCACAACCCCAAGCTCAAGCATTGGCTGCATCGCATCGACATTCCAACCTTGGTGCTGTGGGGCGAGCGGGACCGGATCGTGAAGCCCGAGCTCGGCGCCAAATGGCGCGACGCGATCGCCGGCGCGAAACTCGAGTCGATCGCCGATGCCGGCCACTTCCCGCATTGGGAACAGCCCAGGGCTTTCGCCGATCGCGTCGCGGCCTTCGCCTGACAAAGAGGAGCACACCATGCGCGTCTGGTACTTCTCGGAGATGGCCTATCACCCCGCCTGGGACGAAGGCCTGAAGCGCGGCTCGCTGCGCGTCGTGCTGCCCAGCGGCAATGTCGATCCCGGGGTCGCGCACGGCCTGCTCAACCGCTACCTCGATGAGTTCGCGCTGTGCGACGAGGTCGGCCTCGACATCATGATCAACGAGCACCACAGCACGGCGACGTGCATGACCATTTCCGCGCCGATGGCGCTGGCGGTGATCGCGCGCGAGACCAAGAAGGCGCGCCTGCTGTCGCTGGGCTCGCCGATCGCCAACCGGCCCGATCCGGTGCGTGTCGCCGAGGAGATGGCGTGGCTCGACGTGCTCTCCGGCGGCCGGCTGGAGATGGGCCTGGTGAAGGGCGCGCCGTATGAGATCGCGCCGGCCAACAGCAATCCAGCGCGGCTGATGCGGCGCTACTGGGAAGCGCACGACCTGATCATCAAGGCGATGTCGACGACCGACGGGCCGTTCAACTGGGAAGGCGAGTTCTTCCACTATCGCAACGTCAACATCTGGCCGCGGCCGGTCCAGCAGCCGACGCCGCCGGTGTGGATGACGGGCTTGAGCGCCGACACCGGCCGGCTCGCCGCCGAGCGCGGCCATGTCGTGGGCACGCTGCTCTCGGGCGGAGTCGCCAAGCCGATGTACGACGCCTATCGCCAGCGCGCGCAGGAGCTGGGCTGGACCGCCGGGCCGGATCGCTTCGCCTACGCCGTCTGCATCGGCGTCGGCGCCACGCGCGCCGAAGGCCTGCGTCGCGCCGACCTGATCGCGGGCTATGTGCGCACCGCCGGTGTCGTGGCCGAGCCGTTCACTAACCCGCCGGGCTACAACTCGCTGGGCGCCAACGTCGCGATGCTGAAGGCCGGTCCGGGCAAGGGCGGCTTCGTCAAGGATCGCGCTGGCAATCCGGTCGACGCGACCAAGGCCACGGTCGAGCAGTTCATGGAGACCGACACGGTATTCGCCGGCACGCCCGACGACGTCGTGCAGCAGATCACCGATTTCAATCGCCGCATGGGTGGCGTCGGCCACCTGCTGTTCTTCGGCCAGGGCGGCTTCCTCGACCACAAGGACACCGCCGACAACATCCGCCTGTTCGCCCACGAGGTCTTCCCGAGGATCAAAGACCTCAACGCCGACAGGCCTGCGAGCTCTCGGCGGCCGGTGGCGGCGGAGTAGCGTTCAACGCCCTACCTTCCCCCGCCCTGCGGGGGAAGGTGCCCGAAGGGCGGATGGGGATGTCGGCATAGCGGCCAGTCACGGACAAAGGAGTGGTCGCACCATCCACCCCCATCCGGCGCTTCGCGCCACCTTCCCCCGCCAGCGGGGGAAGGTAGTGAATGGGACATCAACCCCGTACCGCCTGGGTCATCGCGCCGCCGACGGCGGTGCGGCCGCCGTCGACCACCCATTGTGCGCCGCTGATGTTGCCCGCGAGGTCGGAGCACAGGAACAGCACGACATCGGCGATCTCCTGCGCCGTCGCGTAGCGACCGGTGGGGATCACCGCGCTATAGGAAGCGGCGACACTGGCGGGATTATCGGGCCGCAATTGCTTGGCGATGTCCTGCGTCATGCGTGTCTCGACCGGGCCGGGGCATACGGCGTTTATGCGCACACCCATCGGCCCGACCTCGCCCGCCGCCGTTTTGGTCAGGCCGATCACCGCATGCTTGGACGCGACATAGGCGGGCATGCCCGGCGTCCCTATCAGACCCGCCACCGACGCGGTGTTCACCACCGCGCCGCTCTTCTGCTTGATCATGACCGGCAGCACGTGGCGCAGGCCGAGGAACACACCCTTGACGTTGACATTGAGCACCTGGTCGAACATCGCCTCGTCGTAATCGGCGGTATGCGCGACCTTGCCCTCGATGCCGGCGTTGTTGAGGAAGCAATCGATGCGGCCATAGGTATCGAGCGCCGCCTTCACATAGGCCTGCACGTCGGCGGACTTGGTAACGTCGGCCATCGTGGCTTTCGCGTCGCCGCCCTGCTGGCGTATCGCGCCGGCCACGGCTTCGGCCGCCGCGCCATCGCGATCGACCACCACGACCTTCGCGCCGCGCCCGGCGAAGCTCATCGCCGTCGCCTTGCCAATACCGTTGCCGCCGCCGGTGATCAGCGCGACCTTGCCCTTGAAATCCATGATGCGTCCTCCCACTCACCTGTCATGTCGAGCGCAGCGAGACATCTAGATCCCTCGCTTCGCTCGGGATGACAGCCGGTTACTCCGCCGCTTTCCCCAGCCTCGACATATCGCGATACGTGCTGCCGACATGCGTCGCCTTCAGCCGCGGCCCCTGGCCGAACAGCTTCTCGCGCATGGTACCGGGCGCATAGTCGCGTTTGTAGACGCCGCGCTTCTGCAGCTCGGGGATCAGCAGCTCGACGATATCCTCGAAATTGCCCGGCGCGATCGCGAAGGAGAGGTTGAAGCCGTCGCAATCGCCGTCCTCGAGCCATGCCTGCAATTTGTCGGCGACGGTCGTGGGCGAGCCCACCAGCACCGGCCCGCGACCGCCGATGGCGCACCATTCCGCCAGCTCGCGGATCGTCCAGCTGCGCGCCGGATCGGCGGTGCTGAAGCCTTCGATCGCCGACTGGCCGGCGTTGGTCTTGACGTAACGCAGCTTCTCATCCGGTTCGTAACGACCGAGGTCGATGCCGGTCCAGCCCGACAGCAGCGAGAGCGCGCCATCGTAGCTGAACCATTCGCGATAGGCCGCCGCCTTGCGCTCGGCTTCGGCGTCGGTCTCGCCCAGCAGGACGGTCTGCATGTTGAAGACCAGCACGTCGCGCGGATCGCGGCCTTGCGCCGCCATCAGCTCGCGCAGCCGCGTGGTGTAGGATTTCAGGATCGGAATGGTCGCCGCGCCGACGAACACGCATTCGGCATGGCGCGCCGCGAATTGCCGGCCGCGCGCCGACGCGCCGGCCTGATAGATCACCGGCGTGCGCTGCGGCGAAGGCTCGCTGATATGGAAGCCGGGCACGGTGTAGTGCTTGCCGGCATGGGCGATGGGATGCACGCGCGCCGGGTCGGTGAAGACTCCCGTGCGGCGATCGCGCAGATTGGCGCCGTCTTCCCAGCTGCCTTCCCACAATTTGTAGCAGACCTCCATGTACTCGTCGGCGATATCGTAGCGATCGTCGTGCGCGCCCTGCGCCGCGTGGCCGGTATTCTTCGCGCCGCTCTCGAGATACGACGTCACCACGTTCCAGCCGGCGCGGCCCTTGGTAAGATGATCGAGCGTCGTCATGCGCCGCGCGAAGGGATAGGGATGCTCGAACGCCGTCGACGAGGTGACGCCGAAGCACAGGTGATCGGTCACCATCGCCATCGGCGGGATCACCAGCAGCGGATCGTTCACCGGCACCTGCGCGGCGTGGCGCAGCGCGTGGTCGGCCGTGCCTTGATAGACGTCGTAAACGCCCAGCACATCGGCCAGAAAGATGCCGTCGAACTTGCCGCGCTCCAGCAGCTTCGCCAGATCGGTCCAGTACGCCAGCGTGTTGTACTCGGACGTCCGGTTGCCCGGATAGTGCCAGAGGCCCGGCGCCATATGGCCGGGCGTGTTCATCGCGAAGGCGTTGAGGCGGATCTGTCGCGCCATGGTCGTCAGCCGGTCGCCGCCTTACGCCATAGCGGCCGAACCTCGGCGTCAGGATCGTTCACCACGCGGCATTCGTCGTTGAACACCATGGTCGCGCGCGTCCTGGTGTCGTAGGCCGGCCAGGCGGGGATCGAATCGTTCGATGGGTTGCCGCTACGCGCGAAGGTCGCCCAGGTCTTGGAGATCCGGTCGGCCAGCGCCTGCGCACCGGTCTTCTGGTGCTGTGCGCCGATGACATGCAACGTGTCGAAGACAAAGGGCACGTCGACGGAGTGCGGCGCTTTCAGCCTGCCGCCATAGGCCGGCGTCTCCCAGTCGAGCCGATAGGTAAACACCGGCGCCTTGTTGCGCAGCGCCTTGGCCTCGGCCTGCATGATGGTGCGCACCCCGAAGTTCGACGCGGTCAGCGCCGTGATCAGGCGGTCGCTCGGGCTCGCCTCCGAATCGCGCTTCTTATAGTAGGCGAGCACGGCGTCGGTCTGACCGCCGGCGACGGCCGAGATGCGCTCCCGCAGATCGTCTTCGGCGATAGCTCGGTTCCACACCTTGTTGTCGGGCGCGAGGAAGATCGCCGATTCGTCCTTGGTATCGCCGACCATGATCGGGATGTCGTCGGAGAGCGAGGGCGCGTTGGGAAAGAATGGATGCTGCGGCAGCACCGTGCCGTCGATCACAGGTCCGAAATTGTAGCGGTCGAGAAGCGGGTAGCGCGGCTTGGGCAGGCTGCGCTGCGCCGCGTCGACGGCCTGCAGCATCTTGTCGATCGGCACCACCTGAAGCTCCGCGATCCGATCCTTGCCCAGCGCGAAATACTTCAGCACCGCCTCGGCCAGCCGGTTCGTGCGCTCCCGCTCGGCGAAGCGGATGCTGCTGCCGCTCTGCACGATGGCCTTGTGGAACAGGCGCCTGGCGTCGGGCATCGCCAGCAGCGCGCTGACCTTTCCGCCGCCGCCGGACTGGCCAAAGATCGTAACATTGCCGGGATCGCCGCCGAAGCGTGCGACGTGCTCGCGCACCCATTTCAGCGCCTCGACGAGATCGAGCACGCCGAGATTGCCGGATTGCGCGAAGCGCTCGCCGCCGATCTGCGATAGGTCGAGATGGCCGAAGACATTGAGGCGATGGTTGACCGCCACGACGACCACGTCGTTGCGCCGCGCCAGGTTGACACTGTCGTAGCGCGGCGAGTTGGCCGAGCCGTAGGAGAAGGCGCCGCCATGCAGCCAGACCATCACCGGCCGCTTGGCGCCATCGCAGCCCGGCGTCCACACATGCAGCGTCAGGCAATCCTCACCCACGGGCAGCGTGTCGACCGGCCCCCACACCGTGGCAAGCTCGGGCCGTTGCGGCGCGGCGGCGGCCTGCGGCGAGCGGCCGGCGTAACTGATCGCATCACGCACGCCGCTCCACGGCTCGGGCTTGCGCGCGGGGCGGAAGCGGTTGGCGCCTGATGTCGAGGCGCCGTAGGGGATGCCCTTGAAGACGTGCACGCCGTTTGTCGTGAGGCCCTGCACCTTGCCGGACGCGGTCTCGACCACGGGCGAGCGCGTCGCCTTGGTTTGGGTCAGGGACTCCATATCGCCGGCCATCGGGCGTTCCTCCAGATTCGTTGGCTCGGAGCCTGCGCCCGCGAGTGACCACGCGTCAACGCTAAGGCCCTCGCGCGCGTCCCGTCAGCCGCAACCCTGATGTGGCGATGCCGAGGATCGCGAAGCCGGCGCCGATCAGGATGGCGACGGTGGGCGCGGTCGAGGCCGACGCCACCAGGCCGAAGACCATGGCGACGATCGCCGCGCCGAAGGTCTGCCCCATCAGGCGCGCCGTCGACATGATGCCGCCGGCGCTGCCGCTGCGCTCGCGCGGGATGTTCGACACCATCAGCCGGTTGTTGGGCGTCTGGAACAGCGCGAAGCCGACGCCGCACAGCGCCGTGCGCCAGGCGATGTTCCAGCTCGCGGGATCGGCTGGCAGCAGCGCCAGCGACACCAGCCCGCCGCACATGCAGGTGAGCCCGATCGCGCCCAGCAGGCCGGCGGGATGGCGGTCCGCGAGGCGACCGGCGATCGGCGCGGTGAGCGCCAAGCCGAGCGGCCACGGCGTCATCAAGAGGCCGGTCTCGACCTGCGAGCGGCCCAGCACGTCGTGCAGGTAGAACGGCAGCGCGACCACGCCGCAGCCTTGCGCCGTGAACGCGATCGACGACGACAGCACGGAGAGCGCGAAGACCGGCCGCTTGAAGAGGTCGATCGGCAGCATCGGCGTCGCCAGCGCCTTCTGGCGGCGCAGGAACAGCCAGCCGAAGATCAGCGCCGCCGCCAGCACGCCCAGGATCACCGGCAGGCGCTGGCCGTGGCCGACGCCGTCGATGCCGAAGATCAGCAGGCCGAAGGTCAGGCCGCTCAAGAAGGCGCTGGGCCAGTCGAAGGGATAGCGCGGCACCCGCACGCGCGGCAGCGTCCAGATCGAGAGGATCAGCGCGGCGAGCCCGATCGGCAGGTTGAAGGCGAACAGCCACGGCCACGGCGCCACCGCGAGGATCGCCGCGGCGATGCTCGGCCCCGAGGCGGAGGAGCCGGCGACGATCAAGGTGTTCATGCCCATGCCTCGGCCGAGCTGGGCGCGCGGATAGGTGAACCGCACCAGGGCGGCGTTGACCGCCATGATGCCGGCGGCGCCGAGCCCCTGGAACACACGGGCGATCACCAATGTCTGCAGCGAGTCGGCCAGCGCGCAGGCCAGCGAAGCCAGCAGGAAGATGGCGATGCCGGCGCGATAGACGCGCGTGTAGCCCAGGATGTCGCCCAGCGACGACAGCGGCAGCAGCGCCACCGTGACCGCGATCTGGTAGGCGGTGATGATCCAGATCGAGGTCGCGGGATCGACGCCGAGGTCCTTGCCCATCGCTGGCAGCGCGACATTGGCGATGGCGGTGCTGAGCACCGACAGCGACAGACCCAAGGTGATGGTGGCGACTGCCCAGTAACGGCGCGGGACGGGCAGGCCGTCCTGCGCCTCGAGGTCACTGGGAGCGCCGGCGTCTCGCCGGCTCATGAAGGCCGGCGGGACGCCGGCGCTCCCAGGAAGACAACGAGACTCAAATCCTGACCTCGCGCTTCAGCGCCGTCTCGTAGACCCGCATCATCGAGGCGGTGTCCGACGGACCCAGCCCCATGCCGCGCGCCAGGCGCATCAGATTGTGCGTCGCCGCCGCCAGCGGCGTGGGCGCGCCGAGCTGATCGGAGAGCTCGAGCGCGAGATGCATGTCCTTGTAGGCGAGGTCGAGCGCGAAGGAAGCCTTGAAGTTGCCCTTCATCACGCGGTCGGAGAACATGCGGTAGGCGTTGGAGTTGCCGCTGCTGTTGGAGATCACCTGTTGCAGCTTGGCCGGATCGATGCCGGCCATGGCGCCCAGCATCATACCCTCGGCCGCCGCCGCCATGTTGCAGAAGGCCATCATGTTGTTGACCAGCTTGGCGATGGTGCCGGTGCCCAGCTCGCCCATGTGCAGGACGTTGGCGCCGAAGGATTGCAGCATCGGCAAATTGGCGTCGAAGGCCGCCTTATCGCCGCCGACCATGATGGCGATGGTGCCGGCCTCGGCGCCAACCACGCCGCCACTGACCGGCGCGTCGAGCATGATGATGCCCTTCTCCTTCAGCTTCGCCGCGATCGCCCGCACGTTGGTGAGCGCGTTGGTGCTGAGATCGAAATAAACTGTGCCCGGCTTGGCGTTCTCGAGAATGCCGCCCGGCCCCAGCGCCACCGCCTCGACGTCCTTGGGCATCGGCAGCGAGGTCATGATCACCTCGTTGGCCGCGGCGATCTCCGCGACGCTCTTGCCCGCCGTGGCGCCCAGGTCGGTGCACGCCTTCACGCTCGCCGGATTGAGGTCGAACACCGTGACGGTGTGGTTGGTCTTCTTGATGATGTTCCGGCACATGGGCCCGCCCATGTTGCCTACGCCGATGAACCCGATCTTCATGCCCGTCCCCTCCTGGTGTGGCTGCTCCCTGTCATTCCGAGCGCAGCGAGGAATCTTTCCTTGCCTGTCCAATCTAGCGAAAGATTCCTCGCTGCGCTCGGAATGACAGGGATGCGCAGCTTGCCTCCCGCAAGGATCACGCCCACACTTCGGCCGCGTGAGAATCGGGGACCTGTTCACGGAAGAACGTGTGGCACGCGTGGCGAAGTTCGCCGCGCTGGGCTTCGCCATCGCTTTCGCCCTCGTGCTCAGCCAGTCGCAAAACCTGATCTATCCGTCGCTCGGCGCCGTCGGCTTCGACTTCGTCACCTTCTGGGCCGCGTCCGACCTCGCACTGTCGGGCCAGCCGGAGCGCGCCTACGACATGGCGGCGATCGCCGCCGCCGAGCGCAAGGCGCTGCCGCAGGTCACGGACATCTATCTCTGGCACTACCCGCCGCCCTTCCAGCTCGTCGTTCTGCCGCTTGCCCTGGTGCCCTATCTCTGGGCCTACGGCCTGTGGCTCGCCGTGTCGCTGGCGATCTACGCCGTGGCGTTCCGCGGCGCCTTCCGCGACACCGCGCCCTTCTGGCTGGCGATCGGTGCCTCAGCCGTCTATGTCAACGCGCTGCACGGCCAGAACGGCCTGCTCACCGCCGCCCTCGCCGCTGGCGGCCTGCTGTTGCTCGAACGCCGCCCACTGCTCGCCGGCCTGCTGATTGGTGCGCTCTGCTACAAGCCGCATCTCGGCCTGCCGCTGGGCATCCTGCTGCTGGCGGGTGGTCATTGGCGCGCGGCCTTCGGTGCGGTACTCGCAGTCGCAGCGCTCTGCGCCCTGTCGGCCCTGGTGCTCGGCCTGGACACCTGGCGCGCTTTCTTCGCCAACGCGACGACGGCGCGTACCGTGCTCGAAGCCGGCGGCGTGCCGTGGCACAAGATGGCCTCGTTCTTCGCGGCGGTGCGGCTGGCCGGCGGCGGCGTCACGCTGGCCTACATCGTGCACGGGCTTGTCGCGATCGCCGTGCTGACGGCGACGGCGCTGGCCTGGCGACGGGCGGCGCCGTTCGAGCTGAAGGTCGCGCTCGGCGTGCTCGCAGCGGTGCTGGTCTCACCCTACCTGTTCGACTACGACATCGCCGTCACCGTGCTGGCGCTGGGCCTGCTGTTGCGCGATGGCTTCGCGCGCGGCTGGCAACCGGGCATGAAGTGGGCGATCGTCGTGCTGTGGCTGGCACCGGCGGTGCTGTCCTGGGTCGCCGAGGCGACGCGCGTGCAGCTGCAGCCCGTCGTTCTGCTGGCGGCGTGGCTGCTGACGTGGCAGAGACTGCGCGCCGTATGAATGCCCTGTTCACCGAGGCGCGCGTCGCGCTGTTCGCCAAGGCGATCGCCGTGGCCTTCCTGTTCGCCTTCGTCGCCACCCTGGCGTCGATGCGCGACATGATGCTGTCGCCTGGTCGCGGCTTCGGCGGCGACTTCATCGCCTTCTACGCCGCCGGCACGCTCGCACGCGAGGGTCGGCCGCAAGCCGCCTACGACCTGGCGGCGATCACCGAGGCCGAGAAACGCGCGCTGCCGCAGGCGACCTACGCGCTGATGTACGCCTACCCGCCGGTGTTCCAGATGGTGCTGAAGCCGCTCGCCGGCCTGCCCTATGTCTGGGCGTATGTCGTGTGGGCCGCCCTGCTCTTCGCGCTGCATGTCGCGGTCTGGCGCGTCGCGTTCGGCGACACACCGGCGTTCTGGGCGGCGCTGGGTTGCTCCGCGGTCTATCTCAACGTGCTGCACGGCCAGAACGGCCTGCTGAGCGCCGCACTGCTGGGTATCGGCCTGCTGGCGCTGCGCAATCGACCACTGCTCGCGGGCGTCGCCATCGGCGCGCTCTGCTACAAGCCGCAGCTCGGCATCTCGGTCGGCCTGCTGCTGATCGCCGGCGGTCAATGGCGCGCGGTCGGTGGTGCGGCCTTGTCGGTCGCGGTGCTGTGCGCCGCGTCGGCCGTCGTGCTCGGGCCCGACATCTGGCGCGCCTTCATCGAGCTCGGTGGCGGCGCGCGTGTCGTGCTCGAAGGCGATGGAGGGCCGCTCGACAAGATCGCCAGCGTCTACGCCCTGGTGCGCAAGCTGGGCGCGCCGGTGAGCGTCGCCTACGCGCTGCACGGCCTCGTCGCGCTGGCCGTGATGGTGCTGGCGATCCGCGCCTGGCGGCGCGGCGGCGAAGAGTTGCCGCGCATCGCCATGGCCGCCGCCACGGTGCCGCTGGTGTCGCCCTACTTCTTCGACTACGACCTCGCGGTGATCGTGCTGCCGATCGGCGCGCTGCTGATCGACGGATTCCGCAATGGCTGGATGCCCGGCATGCGGGCGATCCTGCTCGTCGCCTGGTTCGCGCCGGCGATCGCGCCGAAGCTGGCGGAGCTCACCGGGCTGCAGATCATGCCGCTGGCCAGCATCGCCCTCTTCTGGGCGGCGTGGCGGCGTTGCGAGTCGAGAACAGAGGCGAGCGGACAAGCGCGATGGACCTGACTTACTTCGCCATCGTGTTCGGCGCGTTCCTGATCGCCGGGCTGGTCAAGGGCACCGCCGGTATGGGCCTGCCGCCCACCGCTATCGCGCTCACCACACTCGCGCTGCCGATCAGCGACGCGCTGGCGCTGCTGACCGTGCCGACCTTGGCGACGAATGTCTGGCAGGCGTTCTGGGGCGGCCATTTCCGCGCAATGCTGCGTCGCTTCTGGATCATGGGTATCGCGATCGTATCGGGGATCTTCATCTCGGCGCTGACCTTGCGCAGCCTCGGCTCGCCACTGTCGGTCGGATTGCTCGGTGTGATCCTCGTGATTTTCTCGTTAACCGCTTTCGTCGCCTGGCGCCCGCACGTGCCAGCGCGTCACGAATGGTGGGCCAATCCGTTGAGCGGCGCGGCGACCGGTCTCATCGGCGGTGTGACCGGCATGGCCGCGGTGCCGTTCCTGCCGTACATGCAGTCGCTGGCACTGACGCGCGACGAATTGATTCAGGCGCTCGGTATTCTGTTCGTGGTGTTCACGGCCGCCTTGACGGTCGCGCTCGCCGATGCCGGCGCGTTCACGATCACCAACGGAATCGGCACGTTGGTCGCGACCGCGCCGACCTTGCTCGGCATGTGGCTGGGGCAGAAGTTGCGGCGTGCAGTATCGCCGGAGGTGTTCCGCAAGATGTTCCTCGCGGTGATGTTCGGTGTCGGGATTCATCTTTCACGCGGCCTGTTCTGAGACAACTTTTCCACAACAGCGCGGATCGAAATCGTCGCGCATGTCGTCAGCGTTCAATCAGGATTTGCAGGCATGGTTCCGCTCGCACACCGGCGGTTCTGCCCCAACGGGCCGACCGGTGGGCGACACACCCCCTTGGGCGCTCGTCTTTCCGTCAGACGAGCGCCCATTTTCTTTACGCGCGGAACGCGTAGGCTGCGCACGCCGAGGGGAGCTGCGCATGCCTGACGATCTGTCACCGGACGCGTTGTCTATCGAGCTCGATCTCGACGACGAGGCGACGAAGAAGAGGGCGATCCACAATCTCTCAGGCGCCGCGTTCATCGGTGACAGCCTCTATCTCGCCAACGACGAGGGCAAGAAACTGCTGCGCCTGCGGCGCGATGGAACGCAGGCCTCGCGCTACACGATGAAGAAGGCGATCGCGTTGCGTGATCTCTTCGCGCTGCGCGCCGAGGAGATCGACGCGGAACGCGAATTCGATCTGGAGGCACTCGCTGTCGACGGCGAGCGCCTGTGGCTGATCGGCTCGCACGCCATGGGTCACGCGGCACCGGACGAGTTGCATCCCAAGCAGCAGGGCCTCAAGCGCGACCGCAACCGGCTGCTCTTCGGCTACATCGAAACCGAGAACGGCGCGATCAAGCCCGACAGCGGGCGTCACCTCCGCATCGAGCCGGTCGGGACGACATACACGACGGCCTTCCTGTCGGCGCTACGCAAGGCCCCGCCGCGCGCGGACGGCTTCGTGCGCGAGATGTCGACGTTGACGGGAACGCCCGAGGCCTCGTTCGGCGACATCGGCTGGTTCACGCCCTACACGCTGGCCAGCACGAAGGAGAACGGCCTCGACATCGAGGGCCTCGCCATCCGTCGCCGCGCCAACGACGCCTCCCGATCGACCGCCTTCGTCGGCCTGCGCGGGCCGGTGATCGACGGTCTCGCGGTCGTTGTCGAGGTCACGATCGGCGACCACAAGGAGCGGGGCCTGACGGTCGACGACGAACCACGCTTCCATCTGCTCGATCTCGACGGATTCGGTGTGCGCGACCTGGAATGGCGCGGCGACGACCTGCTGATCCTCGCCGGCCCGACCATGACCCGGCAGGTCGAATCGGCGCTGTACCGTTGGCGCGACGCCGGCGCGTCGGACGCCGTCGAGCGCGTTGGGTACCTGCCGATGTCGCCCGATGGCGGCGGGCCGGAGGTGATCGCCACGATCGCCCCGGGATCGGACCGGCTGATGCTGTTGCGCGACGGCATCGACGGGCCGCGGTTGATCGATCGCGACGGCGATCCCTCGGAGGACGGGCCGATCTACCGCGCCGAGATCTATCGCGTGCCGTGATGGTGGACAGGTCGCGCCGCGCTGGCTAAGCACGGCGCATGTCCCCGCCACTCACCCCGTTCAAGGTCACCGTCTGCGGCATCCCCGAGCTGGCGCAGCACGGCGACAGCGGCGTCAGCCATGTGCTGTCGCTGCTCGATACGCACCACCCGTCGCCCGAGGCGCTGGGCGACTACGGCGCGATCGACCACGAGCTGCTGCGCTTCGACGATGTCGTCGCCGAGTTCCCTGGTTTCATCGCCTGTGGCGAGGCCGACGTACGCCGCATCCTGGCGTTGGGCGAACGCCTGCGCGCGGCTGGCGAGGGCGCGCGACACCTGCTGGTGCATTGCCACGCCGGCATCTCGCGCTCGACGGCGTCTGCGGCGGTGCTGATGGCGCAGTTCAATCCCGGCCGCGAGACCGAGGCCTTCCTGCGCATCCTCGACCTGCGCCCGCACGCCTGGCCCAACACGCGCATCGTCGAATTCGCCGACCGCTTATTGGAGCGCAAGGGCGCGCTGCTCGACGGCCTCGTGGCCTATCGCCGCGCGCTGCTGGAGCGCAAGCCGCAGCTGCGGCAGGTGATCGTCAACATCGGCCGCGGCCACGAATTGCCGTCATGACCCCCTCTCCCCGCGTGCGGGGAGAGGGAGAGGATCACCGTGCCTTCAACGGCGCCGCGGCGAGATGCGCGCCGGCGTCGACGATCATGAACTCGCCGGTGACGTTGCTGGCGCTGGTGAGGAAGAAGATCGCGGTCTCGGCCATCTGGTCTGGCGTGCCGGCCTGGCGCAGCGGCGTGCCGCTCTCCTGCTGCGCCAGCGCGGCGGCGTAGCCCTTCTCGCCGAAGACACCGAGCAGCCAGCGGCCCTGGATGAAGCCCGGGCAGATGGTGTTGACGCGCACCGCCGGCGCCAGCCATTTCGCCAGCGCCAAGGTCAGCGTGTTGAGCGCGCCCTTGGAGCACATGTAGGGGATCGACGAGCCCACGCCCATCACGCCGGCGATCGAGGAGATGTTGACGATCGAGCCGCGCTCCTTCTTGTCCTCCCACTGCTTCTTCATCACGGGGAAGACGGCGCGCGCCATCTGGTAGGGGCCGACGACGTTGATGCGGTTGATGCGCTCGAAATCCTCGGCGTTGACGCCGTCGAGATCGCCCTGCGCCTGCGCCTTGGTCGTGCCGGCGTTGTTGAGCACGCCGTCGATCCGGCCCCATTCCTTCATCGCCGAGTCGACCAGCCTCTTGCAGTCGGAATCCTGGCCGACATCGGCCTGCACCAGGATCGCCTTCACGCCCTTGGCCTTGACGGCCGCCATCGTCTCGTCGGCTTCCTTCTTGCTGCGCGTGTAGTTGACGACGATGTTCCA
Organism: uncultured Rhizobiaceae bacterium; assembly: GCA_964437145.1. Lineage (GTDB taxonomy): Bacteria > Pseudomonadota > Alphaproteobacteria > Reyranellales > Reyranellaceae > JAFAZJ01. Next base: position 16,577 of record CAYTFW010000018.1, on the reverse strand, counting down.
GCCGAGATCGGCGAGCTGCACCGCCGCGGCGGCGCCCAGCCCTGTTGCCGATCCCGTGACGATCGCGACTTTCCCCTTCTGTGCGGCCACGTCTTCCTCCTGCGTTGGCGTGCGGCCGCACCCTAGCGCAGGTCACGCCCGCCAGTCGCGCGGTTCGCACCAGAAGGGCTGGGCTATCTCGTAGGCCACGAGCTCGGGCGCGATGCCGACGTCGCGCAGGCTGCGGGCATCGACTTGCGCCAGCGCCCGCCGCGCAATGCGCCGCTCACGCCAGACGCGCAGCGTGGCGGCGATCCGCGCGATGAGCGTCGGGCGCGGCGCCGGTTTCGCCTCGCGGTCGGCCAGCGACTGGAAGGTCGGGATCTCGACATGGAGATCGGATCTGACGTGAGACATGGATGCCTCCTGGCGAAGAGCCGTTCGTGCATCCGAGATAGGCCGCTATCATCGCGGTCTCAATTACGCGCCAGATCATGCGCCGGGGGATGACGTCATGACCGATCTGTTTTCGCTGAAAGGCCGCGTGGCATTGGTAACCGGTGCGTCGCGCGGGTTGGGGCGCGACTTCGCGGTGACCTTGGCCGCTTCAGGCGCTACCGTGGTCTGCGCCGCGCGCACCGCGCCCGATCTGGAGGCCACGGTGGCGTCGATCGTCAGGGACGGCGGCAAAGCCGAGGCGCTGGCGCTCGATGTCGCCGACGAGACGGCGGTGGTGAAGGCCGTCGCCGACATCGTTGCGCGACACGGCCGCATCGACGTGCTGGTCAACAACGCCGGCATCACCATCCGCAAGCCTGTCGTCGACCTGCCGCGCTCGGACTGGCAGCAGGTCGTCGATACCGACCTCACCGCGCCCTTCCTGCTGGCGCGCGAGTGCGGCCGGCACATGCTGCGCCAGAAGAGCGGCCGCATCGTCAACATCTCCTCGATCCTGGGCATTCTCGGTCGCGAGACGGTGGCGGCCTATGTCGCCTGCAAGCACGGGCTGATCGGGCTGACCAAGACGCTCGCGATCGAGCTCGGCCCCGACGTCACGGCGAACTGCATCTGCCCGGGCTATATCCGCACCGAGTTCAACATCACGCTGCAGCAGACCAAGAGCTTCACCGACATGATCGAGCAGCGCACCGCGGCGCATCGCTGGGGCACGCCCGAAGATCTGCGCGGTGCGCTGCTGCTGCTGTCGTCGGATGCCGGCGCCTACATCACCGGCCAGTCGATCGTCGTCGATGGCGGGCTGACGACGGTGTTGGCGTAGTACGTCTTTGGGGACGCCGGCGGTCCCAATCAACCCTCGACGCCGAAGGCCTTGCGCAGGGCGTTCAGCCCCTGCTGGTGTGGCGTCCACATGCGGCCGCCGACCAGGCCGCCATCGACCACCAGATCGTGGCCGTTGACGAAGCTCGACTCGTCGGAGGCCAGGAACACCGCGGCGCGGGCGATGTCGTCGGTCAGGCCGGCGCGCGGGATCGGCTGGTTGGCGGCGAAGACGCCCTTCATGGTCTCGGCGGTCTTCTCGGCCTCCTCGTGCGACAACCCCAGCGCCTTGCCGAAGATGCCGGTGGCGATGCCGCCGGGCGAGATCGAGTTCACCCTGATGTTCTTCTCGCCCAGCTGCATGGCGACGCAGACGGTGAGGTGGTTCACCGCCGCCTTGGCGGCGCTGTAGATCATCGAGCTCGACATGCCGGCGCGGCGCGCCGCCACCGAGCCGTTGTTGATGATGCTGCCGGAGCCCTGCTTCACCATCACCGGCGTCACATGCTTCATGCCCAGCATCACGCTACGCACCAGCGAGGCCATGGCCGCGTCGAAGCCGTCGACCGGGATGGTCTCGATACCGCCCACCGGCGCCGGTCCGCCGGCGTTGTTGAACAGGCAGTCGACGCGGCCCCATTTGGCGACGCACGCGCCAATGAGCGCCTTGAACTCGGCTTCCTGGGTGACGTCGGTGCGCTTGAACATCAGACGCTCGGCGCCGAGCTCCTTCTCGAGCGCGGCGCCGAGATCGGCGCGGCGGCCGGCGGCCACCACGCGGGCGCCCTCGGCGACGAAGATCTCGGCCGTACGGCGACCGATTCCGCTGGTCGCACCGGTGACGATGCAGACCTTGCCGTCGAGACGCGCCATATCGACTACTTCTTGGTGAGCTGCTTGGCGTCGAACTTGCAGTAGCCGTCGAGCAGCACGTTGCCGCCGGCGGGCGTGATCTTGCCACGTACCTTCATGTTGCCGTCCTGCACCTTGGCGGTGGCCTGGAAGTTGCCGCCGCCATCCATCGCCACGGGATCCCAGAAGCGCTGCGAGCGGCCTTCCTGCTGGAAGGTGCCCTTGACCTGGTTGCCGGTGACGGTGACGTCGATGGTCATCTTGTAGCGCGGGCAGTTCCCCTGACCGGCGCCGTAGCCGGTCCAGGTGTAGTTCTGCGCCATCGCCGGCGCCGCGCTCAGCAGCCCGGCGACGACGATGGAGCAGGCGATGGTTGCGCGCATGGGACTTTCCCCCTGTTAGTCGCTACCCGCGATCGCTTGGGCGCGAGCTTGAAGTTGAAGATGCAACGGCCGCCAAGCTTGCCACGACGCGCATGAGACTTCGCCCCCGATCGACGTCACCCGTGTTCACTTGGGTGCGAGCTTGAAGTTGAAGATGCAATAGCCGTCGAGCTTCACGGTGACCTCCGTCGGTGTCACCTTGCCGGTCACCTTCATCTTGCCGCCGCCGCCGACGATGGCCTCCGTAACGAAGCTGCCGTCGGCCGCCGCCGTAGCGGCGAAGTTGCGCTGGTCCCGCCCTTCCTGTTGGAAGGTCGCCTGGATGCTCGAGCCGTTGACGGTCATGTCCATTTTCATGGCGTAGGTCGGACAGCGCGTCGATCCGCCCTGATTCTGGCCGGAGCTGACGGAGCCGGCGTACTGCTTGGTCTGCGCCAGAGCCGGCGCGGCGGCCAGGACGGTGGCGGCGAAGAGAGAACCGAGAACGACACTGCGCATGATGCCTCCTGATAAGCGCTAGGAGCATGGCCGGACCATGCCTCCCGACCGGCGTAGAATCCATAACATTATGGCGGGATCGGGCTATAACGTCGCCGCCGCGTTACGCAAGGTTACTGTGCCCGAATTCGACAAGCCCGCCCTGCTGCGGGACCTCACCACGCTCGCCCGCCAGGCCGGCGCCGCCATCCTCGACATCTACGCCCGGCCCGACCAGGGCGAGCGCCAGAAGACCGACGCCTCGCCGGTGACCGACGCCGATCACGCCGCCGAGGCCATCATCCTGACCGGTCTGCGCAGGCTGACCCCCGATGTGCCGATCATCGCCGAGGAGGAGGTCGCCGCCGGCCGCCTGCCCGCTGTCGGCGCCGGGCCGTTCTGGCTGGTCGATCCGCTCGACGGCACCAAGGAGTTCATCAAGCGCAACGGCGAGTTCACGGTGAACATCGCCCTGATCGAGAACGGCGTGGCGACCCTCGGCGTCGTCTCGGCGCCGGCGCAAGGCGTGCTGTGGCGCGGCGCCAAGGGCCTTGGCGCCGAGCGTGTGCTCGATGGTGGCGCGCCGACCGCCATCACGGTGCGCCAGCCGCCGGGCGTCGGGCTCACCGTTTTCGCCAGCCGCAGCCATTCGGTGTTCAGCCAGCTCGACATCTGGCTACGCAACAACGCCATTCCGGTCGCCGAGCGCAAGCAGGCCGGCTCGTCGCTGAAATTCTGCCTGATCGCCGCGGGCGAGGGCGATCTCTACCCACGCTTCGGCCCGACCATGGAATGGGACACCGCCGCCGGCCAGGCCGTGCTCGAGGCGGCGGGCGGCGAGGTGATCGACGACAGCACGCGCCAGCCGCTGCGCTACGGCAAGCCGGGCCATCGCAATCACTGGTTCGTCGCGCGCGGCTGGCCGGCGGATCGCGACTGGCGGACGGGATGAACGCGCTCATCGAGCGCGCCGCGGCGTTGATCCGCGCCGGCCGCCTCGTCGCCTTCCCCACCGAGACGGTCTACGGCCTGGGCGCCGACGCCACGCAGGACCGCGCCGTCGCGGCGATCTTCGCCGCCAAGGGGCGCCCGGCGTTCAATCCGCTGATCGCCCACGTGCTCGACGCCGCCGAGGCGCGCCGCCACGTCGTGTGGAACGACACCGCCGAGCGGTTGGCGGCGAAATTCTGGCCCGGCCCCCTCACCCTCGTCCTGCCGCGCGTCGCGGATTGCCGCCTGTCGCTGCTCGCCTCGGCCGGACTCGACACCGCCGCTGTGCGCGCGCCTTCGCATCCCATCGCCCGCGCCCTGATCGCCGCGTCGGGCGTGCCGATCGCCGCGCCCAGCGCCAACCGTTCCGGCGCGATCAGTCCGACGCGGCCGGAGCACGTCGTCGAATCGCTGGGCGACGCGGTCGATCTGGTGATCGACGGCGGCCCTTGCGATGTGGGGCTAGAATCGACCGTGCTCGACCTCACCACGCCCAGGCCGACCTTGCTGCGCCCCGGCGGCACGACGCGCGAGGCGATCGAGGCGGTGATCGGTAAGATCGAGGACGGCCCGGCCATCGGCGTCGCCGGCACACTGCATTCGCCGGGCCAGCTCGAAAGCCACTACGCGCCGCGCGCCGCCGTGCGGCTGAACGCGATAGCGGCGCAAGCGGGCGAAACGATGCTCGGCTTCGGCCGGATCGCCGGCACGCTCAACCTCAGCCCGAGCGGCGATCTTGTCGAGGCGGCGGCCAATCTGTTCGCGATGCTGCGCCAACTCGACGCGTCGGGCGCATCGGCGATCGCCGTGGCGCCCGTCCCGGAGGAAGGTCTCGGCATCGCCATCAACGACCGCTTGCGCCGCGCCGCCGCGCCTCGACCCGCGGCGACGGGCTAACGGGGCAGACCGGCTTTGCGCAAACCCTCGACGATGTGTTCGAGGTCGGCTGGCGCGGTGTTCCACTTCTTGAGCTCGACCAGCGCCGAGAAACCCGGCTTCGCCTCGAAGACGCGGGCAAGCGACTGCGCCGCGTCGGGATGGCCCAGTTGGCCCTTCGCCGCCGCCATCAGCATGTTCACCCAGTAGAAGTGCGGCAGACCGATCTTCTCGACATCGGCGATCGTCCGCGCGTAGTCGCGCTGGTCATAGTGCAGGCGCGCGAAGCTGAAGTGATACCAGCCGGCATGCAGCGGATTGAGCTGCTGCGCGCGCCGCGACAGCTCGGTGCCGCGCTCGAACTGCCCCATGAACGCGTAGAAGTGGCCGACATAGGCCAGTGTCTCGGGATCGTTGGGGTTGAGGCTGAGCGCGAGCTGCGCCTCGGCCTCGAATTTCTCGCTCTCGCCCCGGAAGAAATGCGCGATCGCCAACCAGCAGCGCGCGTACGCGTTCTGCGGATCGAGCCGCGTCGCGGCCAGCGCGTGCGTCAGCGCGCGGCCGACCGGGTTCGGGCGGGGATTCATCTCGAAGCGATGCTCGCCGAGATAGACATTGGCGAGCAGCGCGTGGGCGTCGGCCGACAGCGGATCCAGCTCGACCGCTCTCTCCAGCAGGTCGCGCGCCTCGGCGTGCATGTCGGCGCTGAGAATCCAGGTGTAGCGCCGGGCGCGCAGGAGAAAGTCGTAGGCGGACAGCTCGGCGGGGCTCTTCCGCAGCGCGCGTTGCAGCGCCACGTCCTGCAGCTTCACGCCGAGCGTGGCGGCGACGGTCCGCGTCACCTCGTCCTGCAGGCTGAAGATATCGGTCATCTCCCGGTCGTAACGATCGCCCCAGAGCTGCACGCCGCTCGCGCCCTCGATCAGCTGCACCGAAATGCGCAGGTGGCCGGCGGCCCGGCGAACGCTGCCCTGGACGACAAAGCCGGCGTTGGTGCGCGCGCGCACCTCCTGGAGATCGATCGCGCGCCCCTTGAACTGGAACGACGAGGCGCCGCCGATGACCCGCAGATCGCGGAAGCGCGCGAGGTTGGTGATGATGTCTTCCGTCAGGCCGTCGGCGAAGTAGTCATCCGAGTCGGCCGAGAGGTTGACCAACGGCACGACCAATATGGTGGGCTTCGCATCTTCCGACGCGGCCCGCTCGGGCACATCGGTCGCCGGCTTTCCGGCGGCCACCACCGGCGGGTCTTCCGGCACCACGCGCGCCTGGAACTCGAAGCCGCGCCCGCGAACGGTCCGGATGAAACGCTGGCTGTCGCCGCTGTCGCCCAGCGCCCGGCGGGCCGACTTCACAGCGCTGGAGATCGTCGTGTCGGAGACCGCGCGCCCCTGCCACACGACCTCGATCAACTCCTCGCGGCTCAGCACCCGGTTGGGGCTGCGCGCGAAGAAGTGCAGCAGGTCGAACACCAGCGGCTCGAGCGGCTGCGGCGCGCCATCGCGACGCAGCTCATAGCGGTCGGGATCCACCTCGAACTGCTCGAATCGGTACAGCATCCCTGCCCCAATCGCCCTGCTGGCCCGAGTGTAGCCAGAGGCTTCATCGGGTTTCCACCGGATAGGCCGGTCGGCGACCGCGAAATCCCCACCCAAGCCCACGACAATCTCCACGGCCCCCTCAAGCGGCCAGACCCCAATCGCGCGATGGTCCGGCGTCACATCCAACGAGGAGGTATCGTTCCATGAACGCGACAGCACAGAAGATCGAGACGCCGGACTTCACCGCCATCAAGGCCAAGCAGAACGCCGCCTGGGCGTCGGGCGACTACGCCCGCATCGGCACGACCCTGCAGATCGTCGGCGAGCGCCTCGCCGAGACGATGGATCTGCGCGCCGGCTCGTCGGTGCTCGACGTCGCCGCCGGCAACGGCAACGCCACCCTCGCCTTCGCCCGTGGCTTCTGCGAGGTGATCTCGACCGACTATGTCGACACCTTGCTGGCGCGCGGGCGCGCCCGCGCCGAGGCGGAGGGACAGCAGGTCGCCTTCCAGATCGCCGACGCCGAGCGCCTGCCGTTCGGTGACGCGAGCTTCGACGCGGTCGTGTCGACCTTCGGCGTGATGTTCACGCCGGATCAGGCGACGGCCGCCCGCGAGCTGCTGCGTGTCTGTCGACCGGGCGGCAAGATCGGCATGGCAAACTGGACGCCGGAGGGCTTCATCGGCCAGGTGTTCAAGACGCTGGGCCGCCACGTCGCGCCGCCCGCTGGCGTCAGCTCGCCCGCGCTGTGGGGCACGAAGCCCTGGATCGACCAGCATTTCGGCCCGCACGCGAGCACGATCGCGATCGAGGGCAAGGCGTTCGTCTTCCGCTACAAGTCGCCCGACCACTTCATGGATGTCTTCCGTGGCTACTACGGACCGGTCCACAAGGCGTTCCTGAGCCTCGACGCGGCCGGCCAGGCCGCGCTCGCCAAGGACCTGCAGGCGACCATCGCCAGCTTCAACACCGCGACGGACGGCTCGATGCGGGTGCCCTCGGCCTATTCCGAGATCGTCATCACCCGCAAGTGACGCGGGCGCGTTCGACGATCGAGGACCGCGCGGCGCCGTCACCACGAGGAACGTGGTGACGGCGCCGCGCTGGTTTTCGTGCTGGGATCGCGCGACACGGGTGCGCCATCGCGCTTCCGGCGGCGCCAGTCGACGCGATCGGGTGCGCGGCCGCGGTTCTTTTTGGCGATGCCGCGCCAACTCGACACATCGGGCGCATCGGCGATTGCCTTGGCGCCCATCCCGACTGCGAATACCCCTTTCCCCGCGAAGCGTTGCGAGCGGCGACCGCCAGTCGCGCGACCTTGGCGCCGCGACTGATCGCCGAGATCGACCGCTGCGTCGCCAACCCGGAGCACCCGGAGAATCGGCCGAACCGCTTGTTTTTCGGCACCCACCTTCTCGCCGAATGGCGGGAAACTTCGGCCTATCGCTCGCTGTGCGCATTGCTGCGAGTTCCCCGCCCGACGCTGGACGAGATTTTGGGCGACGCTCTGACCGATACAAGCCCGCGCGTGCTGGCTTCGGTTTTCGACGGCGATCCGCAGCCATTGTACGACCTGATCCTGGACGAGAATGCCGACGAGTACGCGCGCGATGCGGCGTTGGACGCGCTTGCCATCCTCACCGCCTTGGGCGCTCTGCCGCGCGCCGGGACCGAACGCTTCCTGGAGGAGGCGTTCGATCGCCTGCGGCCGCGAGATGACAATCATGTCTGGTTCGGCTGGGAAAACGCGATCGCCCAGCTTGGCCTGGAGCGGCTGGCACCGCTTGTGCGGAGAGCTTACGACGCCGACTTTCTGCTCTCGACGGGTGGCGACTTCGCCGAGTTCGAGAAGGAACTGCGCAAAGCCATCGCCAACGGCAGCGCCGATCTCAAAGGCGCCCGTCAGCACAATCGCCTCTGGGACGACACCATCGCGGAAATGGAGGGTTGGCACAGCTTCAGCGCGGAGGCCCAACGCGCGCGATCAGCGGAAGACGAGGACGAGGAGCTGGCCGCGAAGATCGCGGAGGTGCGCGCCGCTCTGCGGCTTGGCAAGCCGCACATCAACCCCTACCGCGACGTCGGCCGCAACGATCCCTGCCCCTGCGGCAGCGGCCTGAAATTCAAGCGCTGCCACGGGAAGAGCTGAAGCGCCGCGGCAAGGAACCCCGCACCGCCCTGGATTCCGCGTTGCGCTCGGCACGACAGGAGACTCCAACCCGCGAGGATTCCTCTCTAGACTGCCCGCTCCGGAGGAAACCAAGACCATGCCCGACACCTATATCTCGCCGCCCTCGTCCGCGTTCCACGAGGCGCTGGCCGCCATCGTCGGTGAGAAGGGTCTGGTGACCGATCCGCAGGCGGTGCAGTTCCACACCACCAACTGGCAGGGCCTGGCGCCCGGCCGCGCCGCCGCCGTGGTCAAGCCGGCCAGCGTCGAGGAAGTCTCGGCCATCGTGAAATTGTGCAACCAGCACAACGTCAAGATCGTGCCGCAGGGCGGGCTCACCGGCCTGATGACCGCCAGCATCCCGGTGCGCCAGGGCGACGAGATCGTCGTGTCGCTGGCGCGCATGAACCGCATCCTCGATGTCAACCCGCAGGCCTACACCATGACGGTCGAGGCCGGCGTGGTGCTGCAGACCATCCAGCAGACGGCGATGGACAACGATCGCCTGTTCCCGATCAGCCTCGGCGCCCAGGGCTCGTGCATGATCGGCGGCAACCTGTCGACCAACGCCGGCGGCGCGCAGGTGCTGCACTACGGCAACACGCGCAGCATGGTGCTGGGCCTCGAGGTCGTGCTGCCCGACGGGCGCATCTGGGACGGCATGCGGGCGCTGAAGAAGGACAACACCGGCTACGATCTGAAGGACCTCTTCGTCGGCGCCGAGGGCACCCTGGGCATCATCACCAAGGCGGTGCTGAAGATCTTCCCCAAGCCCAAGGACGTCGCCACCTGCTGGCTGGCGATCCCCAACCCCAAGGCCGCCTTCGAGCTGCTGGCCGAGGCGCGCATGGCCTCGGGCGATTGCGTGACCTCGTGCGAGCTGGTGCACGGCATCGGCTACGAAGGCGTGCTCAAGCACGTGCCCAATCTGCAGCGGCCGATCGAGGGCTCGCCCGAATGGCAGCTGCTGATGGAATGGTCCTCGACCCGCGCGCCATCGGGCAACGGCGCCGGCGGCATGGCCGAGCGCATGGAGGAGTTCCTCACCGGCGCCTTCGAGCGCGGCCTGGCGGTCGACGGTACCATCGCGCAGTCCGAGGCGCAGGCGCGCAACATGTGGGCGATCCGCGAGGGTCACGCCGAGGCCAGCCGGCGCGATCCCAACCCGAGCGCCTCGTTCGACATCTCGGTGGCGATCCACGAGATCCCGGATTTCATCGAACGCTGCAACGCCGCCTGCGTGAAGGCCGTGCCGGGCATCCGCCCCAAGCCGATGGGCCACATGGGCGACGGCAATCTGCATTACTCCTTCGGCGCGCCGCTGCACATCACGACGCGCGAGGCGTTCCTGCCGATGGCCAAGACGCTCGACCGCATCGTGCACGACATGGTCAACGAGATCGGCGGCTCGATCTCGGCCGAGCACGGCATCGGCTCGGTCAAGCTGCTCGAGCTCGAGTACTACCGCTCCTCGACCGAGCTCGACATCATGCGCGCGATCAAACGGGCGCTCGATCCGAAGGGCCTGATGAACCCCGGCAAGGTGATCCGCGTCGATCCCAACGAGACGGTATCCGAAGGCTTCCCGATGCGATGAGGCATCTTACCCTCCCCCGGAGGGGGAAGGTAAAGACAAGTCGGCGGGGCAATGCGGACAAGTTCGCCGCCGACAGGGACAATCACCCTGCCTAATGTCTCATCGTGCCAGACACCTATACGACAATCCCCGCCGCCGTCCCCGCCTCCGTCCTCGAGGCGATCCATCGCGTCGTGGGCGACAAGGGCTTCACCACCGATCCCAAGGAGATGGAGCCGCATGTCGTGGAGTGGCGCGACAACTACCATGGCCGCGCCGCCGCCGTCGTGAAGCCGGCGAACACCCAGGAAGTCGCCGCCGTGGTGAGGATCTGCCACGAAGCCGGCGTGCCTGTCGTGCCGCAGGGCGGTATGACCGGGCTGACCGGCGCCGGCATCCCGCACGAGCATGGTGGCGAGATCGTGCTCTCCATGCGGCGCATGAACCGTATCCTCGAGGTCAACCCGCTGGCCTTCACCATGACGGTCGAGGCCGGTGTGGTGCTGAAGACCATCCAGGAGGCCGCCGCGGCGCATGACCGGCTGTTCCCGCTCAGCCTCGGCGCCGAGGGCAGCTGCGCCATCGGCGGCAACCTCTCGACCAACGCCGGCGGCGTGCAGGTGCTGCACTACGGCAACGCGCGCAGCCTGGTGCTCGGCCTCGAGGTCGTACTGCCCGATGGCCGCATCTGGAACGGCCTGCGCGCGCTGAAGAAGGACAACACCGGCTACGACCTGAAGAACCTCTTCATGGGCGCCGAGGGCACCTTGGGCATCATCACGCGGGCGGTGCTGAAGATCTTCCCCAAGCCCAAGGACGTGGCCACCGCCTGGATGGCGGTGCGCGATCCCGCCGCCTCGGTCGAGCTGCTGTCGCGCGCGCACGAGGCCAGCGAGGACAACGTCACCTCCTGCGAGCTGATGAGCCGCCAGGGGCTGGAGTTCGTCTTCAAGCACATTCCGGGCTGCGCCGACCCGCTGGCAGGCCGCCACGAATGGTACGTGCTGCTCGAATGGTCCTCGACGCGCCCGGTGCCCGAAGGCGGCACGGGCATGACCGAGCGCATGGAGGCCTTCCTCGGCGAGTTGATGGAAGAAGGCTTGGTGCTCGACGCCACCTTGGCGCAGTCGACCACGCAGGCGCAGGCCTTCTGGAAGATCCGCGAGAGCCACTCCGAGGCGCAGAAGATCGAGGGCCCCTCGATCAAGCACGACATCTCGGTGCCGGTGAGCGAGATCCCCTCCTTCATCGAGCGCGGTATCGCGGCGATGAAGAAGGTCGTGCCCGATCTGCGGCCGGTGCCCTTCGGCCATGTCGGCGACGGCAACCTACACTTCAACGCCCAGGCGCCCGAGGGCATGAGCAAGGAGGCCTTCTACGCCCATTACGGCGCGATCAACCGCGCGGTCTACGACATCGTGCGCGAGGTCGCCGGCTCGATCTCGGCCGAGCACGGCATCGGCCGCTTCAAGCTCGAGGAGCTCGAGCACTACCGCTCGCCGGTCGAGCTCGACGTCATGCGCGCCATCAAGCGCGCACTCGATCCGCAGAACTTGATGAACCCCGGCAAGGTGATCCGGGTCTAGCGAATCACCACTGCGCAAACGGCGGTGGGCGCGTCCGGTCGTACATGCAGACCGGCGTCTGTCGGCCGTCCTTTTCGACGCGCGCCAGCACAAGCGCGTTTTTGAATCGCGTGACGACGTCCTGGCGTTGCATCACCAGCCATGTCTTGCCGTGATCCCGCACCACGCGCAGTTCGCTGGGCTCGACGTGATCGGCAATGCCGGTCCCATCAACAACAATCGCTTCAAAGTGCGGCGCCAGGCGGTCCACAATCTCCTGCCGCAAATCCCATGCGTCTGGCTGCGGCGCTAGGTGCAGGTAGCTTCTTACCAATCGGGCGGTGATGGTTTCGATCTCGCCACCCCGTTCTGGAATGACGATATAGAAACTACCATTGAACTGAGCATGCGGCCGATAGATGTCCAAGGCGAAACTGAAAACGGCGTCGGACTTGCCGCGCCCGAGGAAGTCAAACGATGCGCTCTCCATCCCGATCCAGAACCTGGGAACGGGCTGCTCAAGGACTTTGCGCCAGGTGATTTTCGTCAGCTGGCTATCCGCCAGCTGCCATGGGCTGTCGAGAAGCTTTTGGATCAGCCGCCCGCGCTCGACAGTGAAGGCTGGCCAGACCATCCAGCCTTTCGGCCAGTCGATGAACGATGCGCAACGCCCGGGCTCGCCGTAGCGTAGTATGTAGCCGTTGCGATCGCGCGGCGCGCCATCGGGCGGATACATCGAGCTGTCGAGCCGCCCGACCAACTGCGGCGGCGCGGCGACATCGCATCGCGGGGCAACATACCTATCCGGGTACGTCCCCCGGAAGACGCTACATTTGAAGACCATTGTCGGGGTCACGATCAAACCGTAGGTCATGCAGCCGAAGACGTTTGCAGACTCCGTGGCGAGGACGCGACGGGGACCGACCCAGGCCACGTGCACGAACGTGGAGCACATATTGTTGTAATCTTCCCAAGGCGGTTTCACCGTCGTCACCCGGATCGGCCCAACCGTCGGTATCACACAGGCGCCCGCATGGCGGGGCGGTACCAGTCGAACATCCGCAGGAATGAGCTGTCGCGCGGATGGAATCTGCTCGCGCGCTTCCTGAAGAATCGTATCGGGATCGACGCCGCGATTGACGACGGCGATGCGCTCCTTGCTGTCGCACCATAGGCCTAGCCAATGGTCATCAAGCTGGACTTGGGCATCTGCCTCGACAGACTGGAGCAAGCTTAGGACCGTCACGACCAAGATGATAATGCTCTTAGGGATAGTCATTGTCTCCACTCCGCCGAAACAGACAGAGCGTCCTGCCTTCATACGAGTCTTGCCGAATGCGGATCCCGCCACTCAAACCCCAATCGCGGACCACGACGTAACGTCGATCATCATCCCGCAGCAGTAGCGACCCGCCTGATGTTGCGCGTTCCCAGACCAGGACAGGACGGCCGGCATCGTCGAGCTCGCTGATGGCCTTTCCCGTCGAGTCAACAGCCTGAATAACGAGTTGGTCCCATGCGCCGTGCTGGCCCCGCAGGACAAACGCCGCGCAAAAGCGCGGATCCTCGGCGTACGCAGTCAGGATCTCGCCGCGCCGAGGCGGCCGGCCGTCGACCGGGTACTGGATCCAGTCGCGCACCCCCATCAACCTTGGATCCCCGGCTATCCGGCACTGTACGTTTGGACCGGCGGTAGGCGGCGCGGGACGCCGACAAACATCGATCCGCGATGGCGACACGACCCAGCCGATACGCCCAGGCGCAGGAAAGTCCCAGTAGCTACGTTGGAAGAAGTCACCGCAGGCGCCGACCGCAACTCTGCTGAGCACACGCCGCGCGGCAATCCACAAAGTGAGGAAATGAGCCCTACAGGATGGCGAGAGCCCTTCGAGCGTCATCCGGAGCCGAATCTCCGTTCCGTCGCGCAAAGTGCAGACCGCGTCGTGCTTGTCATCGACGTCGGCGACAGGCGCTGTGCTACGCGGCGCTTCCGTAGGCAGCGCAGCGAAGCCGCCGGGCGCACCAACATCCGCTCCGCCTAGTCGAATCAGCGCGCGATTTGCGGCGGCGTCACACTGGAAGCTAACGCGAATATCAGGCTCGTCGTATGGGTAGCCCTGTGCAAAAGCAGCGACAGGGCTTGTGACCAACAGCAGGACGGTCAACGCACGAAGCAGCATCGTTCCATCCTGACAACGTCTCGTGGCGGACTCGTGCAGGCATTCCGGAAAGATTGTGCACACGCGAAGTGGCGATGAAGAACGCCATGCCCGGTCCGCGTCGGCGCCTTCTATCCTAAGCGCAACAACGGGCCGCGCGTTGGTGCTGGCCTGCACGGTGGCCGCGCGTGACGCTGGTTGGGCTTATTGGCAGCCGGCGAGTTAGTGCCAGCAGGGAGTGCCGCGGGGAAGATCGTAGGGACAGCCGCTTACCGGAACAGCGTTCGAAAAGGCGCACATCAGAACGCCCTCTCCGTCCGGCATGAGCCGCATGAGCAGCGCGTGAACATCCGTCCTTCGTTCCCCGGCAAGCCAGAGCGTATTGCTCAGGTAAGTGCGGCCCGCGACGCGAACAAACCAGTAGTAGCGCCGAATCGCCCGATTCGGCCCTGTAAAGCTCGGCAGCGGCTGCCCGATGGCAGCTTTGATCGAACGTCTGAGTGTTTCGCTCTCTTCCCAACCGCGGAAGAAGCCGGGCTCCAGTTGAGGGTAGTACGGCAAGATCCCGGTCGCCGACAGGACTGCTGGGTCATCCGGCCGATAGGCTCGGTCGCGGAAAGAGGCCATCGACAAGCCAAGGAAGCGTCCCTCAACAGGAATATTGCTGATCATCGCGAGGCTGATCCGCCCCGTGTTGTCGAAATCAACATGGAAGAAGGCTGGAAGAGGAAAAACGCCGCGTGCCCTGAACCAGATCGGAACGTCCTTCGCGAAGTCGTCGGGATCGATCTCGAGAGCGGGGATCTCGAGCGTCGAGCGGCTCACCGCGTCACCGGCGGCTGGGCTGTAACTGGTCGGCCACGGCGTGTACGGAAATGGGTACCGCGTTGCCGGACCGGCAATAGACCGTCCGTATTCGCGGCAGACACTGGCAGACCGCGCGTAGCGCGGCTTGAAGAAGTTTGCCGGGCGTTGGTAGGCGAGATCTTCAGCCCGCAGCACACTTCTCGGCTGAGCCGATACGCTTGTGCAGCCGATACTTACGGTGGCCACCGCGACAAAGAGAGACCAGCCCAGTACAACGAGTCGTCGCCAGCTCAACATCGTGCGAAGATGTCGGAACGGTGTGGCATATATGTGCAGACGGTCAGGAAAGATCACGCAGGTTCAGCTTCAGGGGCAGGGCCATGAAGGTCAGGTTTGGATTTGTCGCTCTGACCGCGTTGCTCATCGCGGGGTGCGCGGATCCAGACGACCCGCCACCGGCGCCAATAGTCGCCGTCTGTGATGGCTGCGGCAGCTATACGTCGATCTGGTTTGACAAAGACAGCGCCAATCTATCGGACGTGAGTCGCCGCGGTGTCGATGGCCTTCTTGATCTGTGGGTGGAAGGCAGAGCAACGCTCAGACTGGTGGGACATGCGGATGTCGTCGGCACCGCGAAGCGCAATCTCGATCTTTCCCGCGCACGTGCGGAGAACCTGAGAACCTACATCGAACGCAATGGAAAGAATGCGGTGACCGTTCTCGTGGAAGCGCGAGGAAACACGCAGCGATTGATCCAGGCGCCACGGCCTGGCGAGCCACAGAATCAGCGGGTCGAGGTGACGCTTCAATCATACGCGGCGCGGCCCCCCTGCTACAAAGACCGCGATCGGCAACTTGCGGAATGGCACCGCCGCAATTGCGTGCCGATACCCTTGATCGGACGCGGCCAGGATTGTGCCGACGTACAGCGCCAGTTGCCGCCTCCGACTCCGTGAGCACAAGGCCCCGGAAGAACCCGAGCAAGGTGATCCGGGTTTGAACAAGGTGGGCTAGATTGGCCCAACTTGATGCTTCCCGCTAAGGCAGCAGTTGCCAGCGCGAGGACTGTGTGACTGCGTCAGTTCATCACAATCTCGACGCGACGGTTTTGCGGCTCACGAACGCCGTCGCCGCTCAGCACCAGCGGCTGGCTCTCACCACGGCCGATAACCGTGATGCTCGCCGCCGGAACGCCGTCCCGGACCAGTTGATCTTTGACGGCATTGGCACGGCGTAGCGACAATTCCATGTTGTACGCGTCGGAGCCCGCGCGGTCAGTGTGGCCGGTGACGCCAATGCGGACTGCGCTGCCGCCTGCCTTGGCATCAGCCGCGACTTGCTTGAGTGTAGTTGTCGCAACGGTCGTGAGATTCACTTTGTCGAAGTCAAAGAACACCTTCCAGGGCGAGTCCCAAGGCGGCGTCGGCGTTGGCAACGTTTCGGGTTCCGATGACGCGCACCCGACGACGATCGCGCCCGTCATCGCTACAGCTATCCTGCATATCCATGTGGCCTTGGCTGCGGTCGTCATGGAACTCTCCCCATTCGGCCGGCAATGATCTGCGATCCGAAGCCCTTAAGCTATCTTCCGTAACGGCGGAAATCGCCGGCGGGAGTTCGCACCCCCATTACCTTCCCCTGCGTGCGCGACCGCATCGCTGTCATGGCTGGAGGCAGCGATTTCGAGGCGTTCGGGCCGCGCCGCTCCAGCAACGCTTTTTGAGCGCCGCTGGAGCGGCGCGGCCCGAAGATAGAAAACCCTGTCTCGCAACGACTCTTGGCTCGCATAGCGCGCTCGTAGCGGCGGAAATCGAGTCTCGGCGCGGCGAAGCGTATCCTGGTCGGCATGACCGACCAAAACACCCCGCCCTCACCCCGCCCCCTGTCGGCGCGTCACGAGCGCTTCGTCCTGGAGTTCCTCAAG
>CAYTFW010000017.1:33119-57101 GCA_964437145.1 uncultured Rhizobiaceae bacterium | reverse complement strand
CGGGAGACGGAGCGATCCAGCATCGCCACCGCGCCCGTCCTCGACTCTACCCGGCATCTTAAGAGCCGGCGGGACGCCGGCGCTCCCAAAAAGAGATTCCTCGCTGCGCTCGGAATGACGGATGTCAGAGATTGTGACAGGCCACCTGGCGATCGCCGCCGACGTCGAGCAGCGGCGGCGCGTCCTGTGAGCAGATGGCCGTCTCGCGCGGGCAGCGGCCGCACAGCCGGCAGCCCGGCGGCGGGTCGATCGGCGTCGATATCTCGCCCTTGAGCGTGAGCTTGGGCGGCGGCTTGTCGGGATCCGCCTCGGGCACGGCCGCCAGCAACGCCTTGGTGTAGGGGTGCAGCGGGTTCTCGAAGATCGCCGCCGCCGGCCCGGTCTCGACGATCTTGCCGACATACATCACCGCGACACGGTTGCTGATATGGCGGATGACGCTGAGATCATGGGCGATGAACAGGTAGGTCAGCCCGAACTCTTCCTGCAGGTCGCGGAACAGGTTGAGGATCTGCGCCTGGATCGACACATCGAGCGCCGAGACCGGCTCGTCGCCGATCACCAGGTCGGGGTCGACCGAGAGCGCGCGGGCGATGGCGATGCGCTGGCGTTGGCCGCCGGAGAATTCGTGCGGGTAGCGGTCGATATGCTCGACGCCCAGGCCGACGCGGCGCAGCAGCTCCAGCACGCGGCCGCGCTTCTCGGTCCAGCTCTTGGCCAGGCCGTGGATCTCCATCGGCCGGCTGAGGATCTGCATGATCGTCTTGCGCGGGTTGAGCGAGGAGTAGGGGTCCTGGAAGACCAGCTGGATCTCCTTGCGCGCCTCCTTCATGCGCGCGGACGAGAACGCCAGCAGGTCCTCGCCGCGCAGCTTCACCTCGCCCGCGGTCGGCTCGATCAGCCGGGTGACCAGCCGCGCCGTGGTCGACTTGCCGCAGCCGCTTTCGCCCACCAATCCCAGCGTCTCGCCGCGACGGATGTGGAAGTCGATGCCATCGACCGCCTTGAGCACCTGCGCCTTCTCGCCCGCCAGCCGGGAATAGATGTCGGCGTGCAGCGCGAAGTGCTTGGTCAGCCCCTTGACCTCGAGCAGGGTTTCGCTTGCAGGCATCACTGCCGCCCGTGCAGGTGACAGGCGGCGAGATGGCCTGGTGCCACCTCGCGCAGCGGCGGGATCTCGCGCTTGCAGATCTCCATGGCGTGGGCGCAGCGCGGATGGAACTTACAGCCCTGCGGTGGGTCCATCATGTTGCAGACGGTGCCGGTGATCGGCGTCAGGTACTTCGCCTGCGTGTCGAGCCGGGGGATCGAGTTCAGCAGGCCCACGGTGTAGGGGTGCTGCGGATTGCGGAAGATCTCGCGCTTCGATCCGAGCTCGACCAGGTGCGAGGCATACATCACACCGATCGTGTCGCAGGCATGCGCGACGACGCCCAGATTGTGGGTGATGAAGATCAACGACATGCCGAGCCGCTCGATCATGCTGGTGATCAGCTCGAGGATGGTCGCCTGGATGGTGACGTCGAGCGCCGTTGTCGGCTCGTCGGCGATCAGGAAGGTGGGGTTGCAGGAGAGCGCCATGGCCAGCATGACGCGCTGGCGCATGCCGCCGGAGAACTCGTGCACGTAGCTGTCGAGCCGCTTGCGCGGCGAGGGAATACCGACCAGCGCCAGCAGCTCGACGACGCGTTCGCGCGCCTCCTGCTTCGACAGGCCGAGATTGGTGCGCAGCGCGTCAGAGATCTGTGCGCTCACGGTGAACACCGGATTGAGCGCGCTCATCGGCTCTTGGAAGACCATGGCGATGCGTCGGCCGCGCAGCGCGCGCATCTCCGCGTCGCTCAGCCCCAGCACGTCGCGGCCCTCGAAGACGATGCGGCCGCGCGGAACCTCGCCTGGTGGCTCGGGAATCAGCCGCATGATCGAGCGCGCCGTCACTGACTTGCCCGATCCCGATTCGCCCACGAGCCCGAAGGTCTCGCCGCGATGCACGGTGAAGGACACGCCATCGACAGCCGTCAGCTCGCCGCGCCGCAGGCGAAAGCGCACGGTGAGGTCGTCCAACGCCAGAACCGGCTCGGCCATGTGCGTCTCATTCGTCGCGGGTTTGTCGGATCACGCGCGTACGACGGGCAACTCCCTGTCGAGCAGGAGGGTACGGTGATGCTGGCGATGGCGCAACCGCGCAAAAGCCGGACGGTCTCAGACGTTCTCGCGCCCCGGGTTCCAGGCCCAGTAGCGCGCCACGGCGCCGGCATCGATGCGCAGGTCGGTGCCGGTCATCATGTCGGAATCGTCGCTGGCGAGGAAAACGGCGGCGCGGCCGTAATCGCTGGGCCGCGGCAGGCGCTGCATCGGCACGCCCCTGCGGAAGACGTCGAAGGCGGCGTCGCGCGCCGGATGCGGTGGCGGCACCGTGCGGCCCCAGCGCGTGGCCCGTTCGTCCGACTCGCTGGGATCAGTGGCGGTGGGCGTGAGGCTGTTGACGCGGATGCTGTGACCGACCAGCTCCATCGCGGCGGAGCGGGTGAAATTCAGCATGCCGCTCTTGCCGGTGCAGTACGCGATATTCTCGGGCTCGCCCTGGTGGCCCGCCGTCGAGATGATGTTGATGATCGCGCCCTTGACCTTGCGATCGATCATCGATTGCGCGACGTGCTTGGTGAACAGAAAGGCGCCGGTGAGGATCACGCCGATCTGCTTCTCCCATTCCGGCAGCGGCATGGTGAGCACGCCTTTCTTGTTGAAGATCACCGCGTTGTTGACCAGCACGTCGATCCGCCCGAACTCGGCGCAGGCCGCCTCGACGGTGCTTCGCACCTGGTCCTGATCGAGCACGTCGCAGACCTTGCCCGTGGCGCGGCCGCCCGCCGCCCTGATCGCGTTGGCGCAATCCTCGGCGTTGGCGCGCGCGGCGTCGACGCAGACCAGGGTCGCGCCCTCCGCCGCCAGCGCCTCGGCGATGCCGCCGCCGATATTGGGACTCGTGCCGGTGACCAGCGCGACCTTGCCTGTGAGCTTCATGGCGCTTCCCCTTGCTCTGGACCTGCCCGGGCCGATGACGAATAAGTAGTCGAACAAGTATGGACAGCGAGGGCCGGCCGGTGAACAGCGCAGCGATCGACATCCACACCCATATCGTGCCGGCGCAATTCCCCGCCTATGCCGGCCGACACGTCAACGCGCGTTGGCCGTCGATGGAGCCGGCGCACGATTGCCATCATTGCAACGTGATGATCGCCGGCAAGGTGTTCCGCACGGTCAGCGACCATAGCTGGAGCATCGAGCGGCGCCTGGAGGTGATGGACCGGTGCCGGGTGCATCAGCAGGTGCTGTCGCCGATGCCCGAGCTCTTGTCCTACTGGCTCGAGCCCGACGACGCGCAAGTGATGTCGCGGCACGTCAACGACACCATCGCCGCCATGGTGCGCGACGGCAGGGGGCGCTTCTCGGGGCTCGGCATGGTGCCGCTGCAGGACCCCGACATGGCCGCGCGCGAGCTCGAGACGATGATGAAGGGTGGCGGCTTCCACGGCGTGGAGATCGGCACCAACGTCAACGGCGTGTCGATCGCCGACAAGCGCTTCGCGCCGTTCTTCCTGGCGGCGGAAGCGCTGGGCGCGGCGATCTTTGTGCACGCGCTGCATCCCGCCGGCACGGAACGGCTGATCGGCCCGGCCAACATGCCGGCGCTGGCGCTGTTCGGCTGCGAGACCTCGACGGCGATCGTCTCGTTGATCATGGCCGGCGTGATCGCGCGGCATCCGAAGCTGCGCATCGCCTTCAGCCATGGCGGTGGCGTCTTCGGCCTCGTGTTGCCGCGCGTCATGCACGGCTGGAACGCGATGGCCGCCATGCGCGAGACCGTGAAAGAGTCGCCCGCCGCCCAGGCGCGGCGGCTCTATTACGATACCCTGGTCTACGATCGCGACACGCTCGCCTTCCTGATCGAGCGCTTCGGCGTCACGCAGCTCTGCGTCGGCACCGATCATCCCTTCACCATCGAGGAGCGCGATCCGGTGGGCGCGATCGAGGCGCTGGGACTCGATGTCGCGCAACGCGACCTGCTGCTCTCGGGCAACGCGCGGCGCTTCCTCGGCGCCGGCTAGTGCTGACTCGTCGGCACCTTCAGGCGCAGGCCATCGAGCGTATCGTCGACCGTGATCTGGCAGGACAGGCGCGACGTTTTCTTCACGTGCGGCGAGAACTGCAGCATGCCCTCTTCGTCGTCGGTCTTGCGCGGCAGCCGGTCGGCCCATTCTGTGGGCACGTAGACCATGCAGGTCGCGCAACTCAGCGCACCGCCGCAATCGGCGTCGATGCCCGGCACATTGCCCTGCACCGCGCCCAGCATGATGGATTGCCCGGTGGCGATGTCGATGGTCCGCTCCTTGCCGTCGGCTGTCTCGAACGTGATTTTCGCCATCTCGCACCCGGTTGACCGCTTCGCACGAAGGGGATTACGATTTCGAACAAGTGTTAGGTACTGAATCGCGCCGCGTTCGGCAAGACCTGGGAGGGACGCCCGAATGGACACCTATGTCGCACATCAGGCGAAGGCCTTGAACGGCCTGGTGATCGAGGATCGCGAGCGCCATCTGTTCCGGGTCGCCCGCCGCGCCTTCACCGACGAGGACGTGCTCGCGGGCGAGCGCGACAATATCTTCGATCGCTGCTGGCTCTATGTCGGTCACGGCTCGGAGATCGCCAACAATTGCGACTTCATCACCCGCGCCGTCGGCGGCCGCGAGCTGATCTTCAACCGCGACCGCGGCGGCGCCGTGCACGCCTTCCTCAACACCTGCCCGCATCGCGGCGCGATGGTGGTGCGCGAGAAGAAGGGCAACGCGCTGTCGTTCCGCTGCTTCTATCACGGCTGGTCGTTCAACGTGAACGGACGCTTCGCCTCGCGCTTCGAGGAGGGCAATTACGGCAAGGAGCATTATGGCGGCGGCTGCGCCGACCTGATGCAGGTGCCCCGGCTCGAGCAGCATCGCGACTTCTGGTTCGTCAATTTCGACCGCAACGCCATGTCGCTGTCGGACTATCTGGCGGGGGCGAAGGAGTACATCGATCTGGTCGCCGACCAGTCCGAGGCCGGCATGGAGATCGTCGGCTCGGGCCAGCAATACGTGATCAACGCCAATTGGAAGCTGCTGGCCGAGAACAGCATCGACGCCTTCCACGGCTTTCCGGTGCACAACACCTATTTCGACTACCTCAAGAACATTGGCAGCCTGCGCATGGAGTCGGGCGGCTCCGACTTCACCGCGCGCGGCATGAGCGATCTCGGCAACGGCCACGCCGTCATCGAGTACGCCTCGCCGTGGGGGCGACCGATCGCGCGCTGGGTGCCGTCCTGGGGTGAGGAGAAGCGCGAGGTGGTGGAGCGCCTGCGCAAGGGGCTGGTGCAGCGCTTCGGCCAGGAGCGCGGCATCCGCATCGCCGAGACCAGCCGCAACATGCTGATCTTCCCCAACCTGGTGATCAACGACATCATGGCGATCACCTTGCGCACCTTCATGCCGGACGCGCCTAACCGCATGACGGTGAGCGCCTGGGCGCTGGGCGCGCGCGGCGAGGATCACGATCTGCGCAAGCTCCGGCTGTTCAACTTCCTGGAGTTCCTCGGACCGGGTGGCTTCGCCACACCCGACGATCAGGAAGCGCTGGAGAACTGCCAGCGTGGCTACAAGAACGCGCGCGAGGTCGGCTGGAACGATATTTCCAAGGGCATGCCGCGTTCCGGCCCGCCGATGAACGACGACGAGGAGCAGATGCGCTGCTTCTGGCGTCAGTGGCGCGATCGCATGGAGGGCGCCCGATGAGCCCCGATGCCGGCGCGGCGCCGGGCCTGCCCGCCGCCGACGGAGTCCTGCGCGCGCGCATCGAGGACTTCCTCTATCTCGAAGCCGAGCTGCTCGACGAGTGGCGCATCGAGGAATGGTTCGCGCTGTTCGCCGAGGGCGCGACCTACGAGGTGCCGCCGACCGGCGACGGCAGCGAGACCGATCCGGCGACCTCGCTGTTCTACATCGCCGACGACTACGTGCGGCTGCGCGAGCGCGTCGTGCGCCTGACGAAGAAGGAGGCGCATTCGGAGTTCCCGCGCTCGCGCCAGCGCCACATGATCAGCAACGTGCGCATCACCGGCATGAGCGACGATATCGCCGACGTCACCTGCAATTTCGTCACCTATCGCGCCAAGCGCGGCGTGGTCGACACCTACTACGGCAAGCACGTCTACCGCATCGATTGCACCCGGCAGCCGTGGAAGATCAAGGCCAAGCGCTCGATCCTCGACATGGACATGCTGTACCCGGGCAAGCTGACGATCATCGTTTGATGCAGGCTGAGCCCTCGATCGAGACCAAGATCACGAAGGCCGAGCGGACCCGGGCGCGCCTGATCGAGGTCGCCACGCGCCTGTTCCAGGAGCACGGCTCGGACGAGGTGACGGTGCGCGCCATCGCCGCGGCGGCCAAGATCGAGGCCGGCAGCATCTACTACCACTTCGCTTCGCGCGACGAGATCATGCGCGCGGTGCTGGAAAGCGGTGTCGACGGCGCGCGCCAGGCGGTGATGCGCGCCATCGAAGCGGCCGGCGCCGACAGTTCGCCGCTGGTGCGCCTGCGCGCGGCGCTGGGCGCGCATTTCAAGTACACGCTGAAGGAACACTTCTCCTCGCGTCTGAAGTCGATCCGCCGTCTGCCCAAACGGCTGCGCGAGCAGCACATGGCGCAGGAGCGCGAATACGCCGCGATCTTCGCCGAGCTGCTGCGCGAGGCCGAGCGCAAAGGGCTGCTGCGGCGCGGCTTCAACCTGTCGGTGGTGCGCATGCTGGCCATGGGCGCGCTCACCTGGGCGGCCGAATGGTTCGACCCCGAGGGCGAGATGAGCGCCGACGACGTGGCCGACGAGCTGATGCACGTACTGAGCGGCGGGATCGTGCGCGGCTCAGGCGATCAAGAACGCCTTTGACGAATTGAAGATCCAGGTGTCGACGAAGCCGGTCTCCTTGGGCGTAAGCTTGAGTTCGCTGAGCGCGCCGGTCAGGCAGCTCCAATTCAGGATCTCCTGCTGGCCGCTATCCTCGACCTGGGCGCTGGAGTAGTCGCGCCAGGTCGGCCAGTCGGCGTTGCGCAGCGCCTCGTACATGCGGCGATCGGCCGGCGTGTCGGGATAGAGATAGTGGTGCTTCGCCGTCAGGAAGGCGTGCGACCAGCCCGACGAGGCCAACAGTGCGACGCGGTAGGGCGAGTCGGCGAGGATGCGCGCCGTGGCGGCACCGAGATCGAACAGACGCTTCGGCGTCGGCGCCGGCGGGTCGAGATCCTCATCGGCGATGACGCGGTCGAAGACCGGCAGTCCGCCGCGCTGTGCCAGCACGCGCCGCCCATAGCAATTGATGGCGAAGGGCACGATGGGATAGCCGAAGCCCGTACGCGCGTAGTCGAGATACATCACGGCGTTGCTGAAGGCGTGGCCCAGCGGGTGGTGCAGCGGCTTGTAGGCGTAGGCGGTGTCGAAGCCGTCCTCGATCAGCCGGCTGGCCAGCATCTTGGCCGCCGTGCGATGGCCCGGCAGATCGTAGATCTTGTCGGACTCGCCCCAGACATTGCCCGGCGGCACCGCGAACTTGAAGCGGTCATAGGCGCTCACGCAGTAGGGCGGGACGATGTCCTCCTTGAAGTTCTCGTACTGGTCGTCGCCCCAGATCAGCACGAAGTCGGGGTTGAAGGCGTCGAGCGCGGCGCGCGTGCGCGCCAGCTGCGCGACGAGGTCGGCGCGATGGCGCGCGGCGGCGGAGGCGCCCTCGTCGTTGCCCCATTCGTCGCGCATCGGCGCCGGCCAGCCCGACGGCGTGCGCAGCGCCTCCGGCAGGTTCGGGTTCTGCAGCATGCGCTTGAGGATCCAGGCCATGCGGTCGTCGGGACCCCACAGCGGTGGATAGTGCGAGATGCCCAAAGCGAGGATTTCGGCCATGGCGATTTCCTAACAGTTGGTAGAATCCCGATTTACAAGCCGGCTGGACTGTTTTTAACTGATGAATGACCGGCCCGTCGAGAGGCCAGCGGTGGACAGGAGGAAATCATGCGCTCGAGCACGGTGGCATGGGTCGCGTTGGGATTGCTCCTCGCGGGCGGCGCCCAGGCGCAGACCAAGAAGTACGATCCTGGCGTGACCGACACCGAGATCCTGATCGGCCACAGCGCGCCGTTCAGCGGCCCGGCCTCGGCCTTCGGCATCTACAGCCGGGTCGAGCAGGCCTATTTCAAGGCGGTGAACGATCGCGGCGGCATCAACGGCCGCAAGATCCGCTTCATCGCGCTCGACAACGGCTTTAACCCGCCTAAGGCGCTGGAAGCCTCGCGCAAGCTGGTCGAGGAGGACGGGGTGTTCGCCGAGGTCGGCACCGTGGGCACGCCGACCAACTCGGCGACCCAGCGCTACCTCAACAGCAAGAAGGTGCCGCAGCTGCTGATCTCCGCCGGCGGCAGTAAGTTTAACGATCCCAAGCAATATCCCTGGACGGTGCCGTTCTATCCGTCCTTCGATGTCGAGGCCGGCGGCTACGCGCGCTACGTCCTGAAGACCAAGCCCAACGCCAAGATCGCGATCCTCTACCAGAACGACGACTACGGTAAGGACTTCCTCCACGGCTTCAAGCGCGGCCTGGGGCAGGCCAACCTGAAGATGATCGTCGCCGAGGCGAGCTACGAGCTGACCGACGCCACGATCGACTCGCAGCTCATCACCCTGGCTGGCTCGGGCGCCGACGTCTTCCTGAACTTCACCACGCCGAAATTCGCCGCCCAGGCGATGCGCAAAGCCAACGATCTGAAGTGGAAGCCGATGCAGCTTGTCGCCAGCCCCGGCAGCTCCGTGCAGGCCGTGCTCAAGGTCGTCGGCTTCGAGAATGTCGTGGGCATCATGACCGCGCAGTTCTTCCGCGAGCCGGGCGATCCGTCGTGGGAGAAGGATCCGGCGGTGAACGCCTATTTCGAGTTCATGAAGAAGTACGCGCCCGGCGAGTCGCCGCTCGATGCGATCGGCGTGTCCGGTTACCACAACGCCCAGATGGTCGAGTATGTGCTGACCAAGGCTGGCCACGAACTGACTCGTCAGAACGTGGTGACGCAGGCGACGACCTTGAAGAACGTGACCTTGCCGATGCTGTTGCCCGGGATGACGTTGAACAACACCCCGGACGACTATCGCGCCTATAACGGCTTCCGACTGTCGCGCTTCGACGGCAAGGGTTGGGTCGAGGTCGAGACAGTGAAGTCGGACTGATGTCGCTCGGCGAAGTCACGGAGGGACGATCGGCGAAGGCGCGGCGCTCCTCGGCGAAACCCCGACGCACGCAGGCCGAGCGCACGCACGAGACGCGCACGCGTATTCTCGACGCCGCGGTCGAGATCCTGCATCGCCGGGGCTACGCCGAGTTCCGCACCGCCGACGTCGCCACGGCGGCGGGCGTGTCGCGCGGTGCGCAGCTGCACCACTTCGCCACCAAGGAGAAGCTGGTCTTCGCCACCATGGAGCACGTGTTCAACCAGGTGAAAGAGACCAGCGAGCGGCGAGCCAAAGCGCTGCGCGTCGACGAGGATCCGCTGGAACGCATCATCGCCGACGCGCGCGAGTTTTTTTTCAGCCGCTCATTCTTCATCGCGCTCGATATCGGCACGTCGATTACCGGCGCTCGTCTGCGCCGTAAGCACATGACGATGGTGCGCGCCGCGCGTCTGTCGGCCGAGCAGGCCTGGCGCGACGCGCTGATCGCCGCCGGGCTGCCGGAGAAGACGGCCGACGACGTGCTGTGGCTGACTTTGGCGCTGGTGCGCGGGTTGGCGGTGCGCATGCTCTGGCAGAACGAGCCCGAGCATTTCGACCGGCTGCTGGCGCTGTGGCGCACGATCATCGAGGGCCACGTCAGGCCGACGCGATAGAGGCCCGCCGCGAAGGGAGCAAGCCATGCGCGGATTGATGATGGACGCACCGCTGTTGATCTCGTCGCTGATCGAGCACGCCGCGCGCGTGCACGGCGCCACCGAGATCGTCGCGCGCACCGCCGAGGGCGGCCTGCATCGCACGACCTACGCCGAGACCCGCCGGCGCGCCAAGCGGCTCGCCGCCGCGCTGGCGCGGCTGGGCGTGCGCGCGGGCGATCGTGTGGGGTCGCTGGCCTGGAACACGCACCACCACCTCGAGCTGTTCTACGGCGTGTCGGGCTCCGGCGCGGTGCTGCACACGATCAACCCGCGCCTGTTCGACGAGCACCTAGTCTACATCGTCAACCACGCCGAGGATTCCTGGATCTGCGTCGACGCCGCCACCCTGCCGATCGCCGAGCGCATCGCGCCGCGCACGCCGGGCGTGAAGGGCTGGATCTACATGAGCGTCGACCCTGAAACGCCGGCTAGCGGTCTCAAGCTGCTGAGCTACGAGCGTCTGCTGGCGGCGCAAGGCGACGACTACGAGTGGCCGGTCTTCGACGAGCGCCAGGCTTCGGTGATCTGCTACACGTCGGGGACGACTGGCCAGCCCAAGGGCGTGGTCAATTCGCACCGCTCCACCTTGCTCAGCGCGCTGATCATGAGCACCGCCGACATGATCGGTGGCTATCGCTCGGGCGCGCGCGAGGTGGTGATGCCGATCGCGCCAATGTTCCACGGCAATGGCTGGCAGATGGTCTACACCGCGCCGCTCAGCGGCCAGGGCATGGTGCTGCCGGGGCGCAATTTCGAGCCCGACAAGCTCTACGAGCTGATGGCCGGCGAAGGCGTGACCATGGCCGCCTGCGTGCCCACGGTGTGGATGACCTTGATCGATCACCTCGACCGTAACGGCCTGCGGCTGCCGAAGCTGCGCGCCGCGCTGGTCGCCGGCACCAAGCCACCGCGCGCGCTGGTCGAAGCGCTGGAAGTGCGTCACGGCATCGAGGTCGGCCAGTGCTGGGGCATGACCGAGGCGCTGGGCGTCACCAAGTGCAGCATGCCGCCCGGCCTTGCCGACGCGCCGGTCGAAGCGCGCATCGACCAGAAGCTGCGCCAGGGCCGGGTCGCTTTCGGCACACAATTGCGCATCGTCGACGATGAGGGCAAGGAGCTGCCGCAAGACGGCGTCGCCTATGGCCACCTGCAGGCGCGCGGGCCCTTGGTCGCCGCCGGCTACCTCAAGCAGGACGGCGGCTTCGCCGATGGCTGGCTGCAGACCGGCGACGTCGCGCGCCTGTCGGCCGACGGCACGGTGGACATCGTCGACCGCTCCAAGGACGTCATCAAGTCGGGCGGCGAGTGGATCAGCAGCGCCACGGTCGAGAACGCCGCCATGGGCCATCCCGCCGTGGCGCAGGCCGCGGTCATCGGTATCCATCATCCGCGCTGGCAGGAACGGCCGCTGCTGGTGATCGTGCGCCGGCCCGACAAGACCGTGAGCCGCGAGGAGCTGCTCGACTTCCTGCGCCCGCAGATGGCGTCGTGGTGGCTGCCCGACGATGTCGCCTTCGTCGACGCCCTGCCGATGACCGCCACCGGCAAGGTGCACAAGGTGACCTTGCGCGAGCGGTTCAAGGCTTTCACCTCGAGCGCGGCCGCTTAAGCGTCGCGACGGAGGACGTCATGGATTTCGAGTTGCCCGGCGAGAGCCATCCCGCGCGCAAGGCAGTGCGTGCCTGGTTCGAGGCCAACCCGCGCCCCACCGGCCAGCAGCTGGCCGAAGCGGGCTACATCGTGCCGCACTGGCCCAAGCCGTGGGGCCTGGCCGCCGATTCCGAGCTGCAGCTGATCATCGACCAGGAGATGAAGCGCGCCGGCGTTTCGCCGCCGCGCAACCCCGTCGCGATCAACAATTGCGCGCAGTCGCTGCTGACCCACGGCACCGATGCGCAGCGCGAACGTTTCCTGTGGCCGGCGCTGTCGGGCGAAGAGACCTGGTGTATGCTGTTCAGCGAGCCGTCCGGCGGCTCGGATCTTGGCGCGCTGCGCACGGTGGCGCGGCGCGAGGGCGACCACTACGTGGTGAAAGGCCACAAGATCTGGACCTCGCTCGCCCACAAAGCGAAGGTCGGCGTGCTGGTGGCACGCACGCAGCCCGACCTGCCCAAGCACAAAGGCTTATCGCAATTCCTGATCGACATGGACACGCCGGGCATCCGCATCCGGCCGATCATCGACATGTCCGGTCACGAGAACGAGTACAACGAAGTCTTCCTCGAGGACGTGCGCATTCCCGCCGACCGGCTGCTGGGCAAGGAGGGCGAGGGCTGGGCGCTCAGTGTCACCCAGTTGCAGACCGAGCGTGTGGCGCTGTCCCGGCCGGGCGCGATCTGGGGTCATGGACCCTCGGCGCGCGAGCTAGTCGAAGGGCTATCCGAGATCGGTGCCCTGAACGACGGCGCGCTGCGCGACGAGGCGGCGCAGCTCTACATCGAAGGCGAGATCCTGCGCCTGCTGGCCTATCGCTCGCTCAGCGATCGCATGAACGCGAAGACTCCCGGACCCGAGGGCGCGATCCACAAGATGCTGGCGGCACCGCATGGCCAGCGTGTCGTCGACCTCGCCAAGCGTGCCCAGGGCCCGCGCGGCATGGTCGCCGGCGAGCGGCCGTTTCCCTCGCAGCTCTCGGATGGCCACGATCCCTACGACGATTGGGACCACGCGTTCTGGTTTAGCTCTGCCGTCACCTTGGGCGTGGGCACGCAGGAGGTCCTCAAGAACGTCGTGGCCGAGCGCATGCTGGGCCTGCCGCGCGAGGTCGATCCGACCGCGCAGCTGCCCTGGTCCGAAACCCGGAAGGCGCGGTCATGAATTTCTCCCTGGGTGAGGACCACCTGCTGCTGCGCCAATCCGCGCGCACCTTCCTCGAAAAGGAAATCTCGTTGAGCCGGGTGCAGGTGCCGGGCGCGACGGTCGCCGACGCCGGCTACGAGGCGAACTGGCGCAAAATCGTGGGCATGGGTTGGCAGGGCCTCGTCATCGAGGAAGAGTTCGGCGGCCTCGGGCTCAGCTGCATCGAGCTCGCCATGATCCTGGGTGAGATGGGCCGCACGCTGGCGCCGAGCCCGTTTCTCGGGACCTTGTTCGGCACCTGGGCCATCCAGCGAGGCGGCTCGCCGGAGCAGAAACGCGCCATCCTGCCGGATGTCGCCACGGGCAAGACGACGCTCGCCCTGGCGATCGCCGAGGCGGACGGATCGGTCGACGGTCCCTGTCGCGAGGCGAGCGTGCGTCGGCAATCGGGACGTTGCGTGCTCACGGGCGCGAAGTCGTTCGTCATCGACGCGGCCGCCGCCGACTGGCTGGTGGTTGCGGCGCAGGACGAGCAAGCTGGGCGTCGCGCCTTCTTTCTCGTCGATGCCAGGCAACCGGGCGTGCAGGTCGAGTTCCTGCCGTGGCGCGATGTGACGCGGCAGGTCTGCGACGTGCGTCTCACCGACGCGGTGGGCGAGCCACTCTCTGTGGCGGACGAAACGTTGTGGCCTTGGCTGCGGGACCGCGTGCTGTTCGCACAGGCGGTCGAGAGCGCGGCCGGCACGCAGCGCGTGATGGAGATGACCTGCGACTATGCCAAGGAGCGCCTCGCCTTCGGCCGGCCGATCGGCGCCTATCAGGCGATCAAGCACTCGCTGGCCGACATGCTGGGCCAGGCGGAATGCTGCAATGTCGCCACGCTCTACGCCGCCTGGGCGCTGTCGGAGTCCGATGTTCGTGCCTCGCTCGCCGCGGCGATGGCCAAGGCCTATACCAGCGAGGCCTATGTCTCGGTCGCCCACCGCAGCATCCAGATCTTCGGCGCCATCGGCTTCACCTGGGAGATGGTCAACCATCTCTACTACAAGCGGGCGCGCGCCAACGCCGAGCTGTTCGGCAACGCGCGGTCGCATCGCGCGCGGGTGATCGGCATGGCCGCCGCCCGGGCGGCGTAGGAACAAGAACGCCGTGCCGGTTTCGCAGCACGAAGCCGCTCGCCGGCGGCATGAACTGGGCGATTGACCGCGCGGGCGTGGTCTGTCGGGATTGGGCGGCGAGAAAGCCAGTCGCACCAACCGAGGAAACCCCGATGAGCCAGCGTGCCGCGGTCACCCCGATCCGCCCCGATCTCGAAGCCGAACTCAACAATCTCGCCATGTCGAAGGCGGCCCAGCCGCTGTTCGACGCGGTCAAGAAGCACATCGCCGAGAACGTCGAGCCGATGAGCGAGAAGTTCTTCGAGCTCGGCGAGGGTCGCAAGGACCCGTGGAGCTGGGCGCCGGGCCAGCTCGAGCTGCTCGAGGTCGCCAAGAACAAGGCCAAGGCCTCTGGCCTATGGAACTTCTTCCTGCCGGGCTCCGAGATCGGCCGCGGCCTGACCAATCTCGACTATGCCTATATCGCCGCCGAGCTGGGCAAGCAGCCGCTGGCGTCGGAGACCCTGAACTGCTCCGCTCCCGACACGGGCAACATGGAAGTGCTGGAGCGCGTCGGTACACCGGCGCAGAAGGAAAGGTGGCTCAAGCCACTGCTCAACGGCGAGATCCGCTCGGCCTATGCCATGACCGAGCCGAACGTCGCCTCGTCCGATGCCAAGAACATCGAGACCCGCGCCGTGCTGGTCGGCGATGAATGGGTGATCAACGGCGAGAAGTACTTCATCTCCGGCGCCGGCGATCCGCGCTGCAAGATCATGATCACCATGGTCAAGACCAGCCCTGACGCATCGCCGCAGTTCCAGCAGTCGCAGATCCTGGTGCCCATCGACACGCCCGGCGTGAAGATCCTCGGCCCGATGTATGTCTTCGGCCATGACCACGCGCCGCGCGGCCACATGCACATCAAGTTCGACAACGTGCGCGTGCCAGCGGAGAACATCCTGCTGGGTGAGGGCCGCGGCTTCGAGATCTCGCAGCTGCGCCTCGGGCCGGGCCGCATCCATCATTGCATGCGCTCGATCGGCCAGGCGGAGAAGGCGCTGGACCTGATGGTCAAGCGCGGCTCGACCCGCACCGCCTTCGGCAAGCAGCTCATCCAGCTCGGCAAGAACCTGGAGACAGTGTCGCGCGCGCGCATCGAGATCGAGGCGATGCGGCTGATGGTGCTGAAGGCGGCCAAGGCGATGGACGTGCTGGGCAACCGCGAGGCGCGGGTGTGGGTCAGTATGGTCAAGGCCATGGTGCCCGAGAAGGTGTGCACGATCATCGATCAGGCGATCCAGATCCATGGTGCCACCGGCATCTCGCATTGGACGCCGTTGGCCGAGATGTACCAGCACCAGCGGCATCTGCGCTTCGCCGATGGCCCGGACGAGGTGCATCACATGGTGGTCGGCCGCGCCGAGGTCAGCCGGCCGCGCTAGCCGCTGATGCTGTCGAGGAGGTTCGCTTGGCCATCGAGTACGAGAAGCGTGACGGCGTCGCCTACATCACGCTGAACAACCCGGCCAAGGCGAACATCCTCGACAAGCCGACCTCCGACGCAATTTCGGAGGCGTGGATCGACATGTGGGAGGATCGCGACATTCGCTGCGCGATCCTCACTGGCAAGGGCGACACGCATTTCTGCGGCGGCCACAACCTCGCGCCGCGCAAGGGCATCACCGAGGAGGAGCGCGAGCTTCTGCGCACGCAGCGCATCTTCTGGCCGCTGGCGGGCACGGTGCACGGCCAGAAGACTGGCGTCGACGGACGCATGGGCGATCATTATCCACGGGTGTGGAAGCCGGTGATCGCCGCGGTCAATGGCTGGGCGGCGGGCGCCGGCCTCTACATCCTGCTGGCCTCGACCGATATCCGCATCGCCAGCGCCGAGCACGCGCGCTTCAAGTTCGCGCTGCTGACCCAGGGATGGCTGGGTCACGGCCCGGGCGCCAGCCTGCTCGCCAAGCAGCTTCGCTACATCGACGCCATGAAGATCCTGCTGACCGACGAGCCGGTCGACGCGCAGGAGGCGCTACGCATCGGGCTGATCAACGAAGTCGTGCCGCACGCCCAGCTGCTGGAGCGAGCGGAAAAAATGGCGCGCCACATCTGTACGCTGCCGCCGGTCGCCGTGCGCATGATGAAGGAGTTCGTGGTGCGCTTCGGCGACCTGCCGACCGACCAGGCGTGGCACGTGCAGAACCTGATCAACTCGCTCTTGATCCAGACCACGATCGACGGCGAGGAAGGTCGGCAGGCGTTCAACGCCAAGCGCAAGCCAAACTTCAAGGGCAAGCTGCGCAAGCGCGGCGAAGCCTGGCCGGATCTGTCGGAAGAGGACGCCAAGCGGCTGGACGAGGCCTATCGCAGCGGCGAGTTCTGAGGCTACCCCAGCGCGCCACTCGACCTCAACTCGGCGATTCGTTTGCGCGATAGGCCGAGGATACTCGCAAGCACCTCGTTGGTATGTTCACCCATGCGCGGCGCCGGGCCGATCGTGCGGCCGAAGCTCGCGCGCCAGGGCAATCCCGGCAGCACGCCACTGTCGTGGCCGTCCCAGAACGCGCGCGCGGCCAGGTGTGGGCTTTTCAGCAGATCCTCGGAGCGAGCCAGCGCGGCGGCAGGAATACCCGCATCCAGCAGCATTCTGGCGGCGGCGGAGGCCGGTCGTTGCGCGGCCCACGCCGTCATGGCTGCGCCGATGGCGTGCTCCTCCGCCCTGCGCTCAGCGAGATCGAGCGCGGCCATGCCGGATAGGCCGGGCACGAGGTCACATAATGTCCGCCACTCGGCCTGGGTGCGCACCACGACACCGACCCAGTTGTCGTCGCCGGCGCAGCGCCATGCGCCGTGCGGCGCATACCGCGTCGATGTGTTGCCCGCCGGTTTCACCGGCTCGCCCAGCTGGGTCGCGAGCAGCGGCTCGGCCATGGTCCACAGCATCGCCTCGATCATCGAGAAATCGACGCGCGCGACGCCGCCGGCGTGCCGGCGATGCCAGAGCGCGGCGGCCGCGACGAAAGCGAGCATCAACCCACACATGGGATCGAGCCAGGCGAAGCCGATGCGCGGCGCCACGCCGGGGTGGCGATTGAGCCCGGCGAAGCCGGCGTAGCACTGCAGCAGCGTGCCGTACGCCACCGCCTGTGAGTCCGGGCCGGTGCGGCCCATCCCTGACGCTGAGATGTAGATGAGGTCAGGGTTGATCGCCTTCAGCGCTTCCGCGCCCAGGCCGAGACGGTCCATGACGCCTGACGCATAGTTCTCGATCAGGATGTCTGACTTGGCGGCCAGCGCGCGCGCGATCTCCAGCGCCTCGGGCTTCTTGAGGTCCAGCACGATGGCCTTCTTCGCCTGCCCGAGCACCGTGTGCAGCTCGGAACCGCGCCCCGGGTCGCCGCCACCGGGGGCTTCGACCTTGACCACGTCGGCGCCCATCGCGGCGAGATAGCGCGTCGTTGTCGGGCCCGCGATCACCCAGCTGAAATCGAGCACGCGCACGCCGGAGAGCGGCATAGGGCCGGTTGGCGCGCGCTGCCGCCGGTTCGACGGCGCGACGCTCAAGCCGAACGGCGTGCCTGGCGCCTGCACCGTCGCGCCGGCCAGATCGCGGTGCTGGTAGTAGCGGCGATGGCGCATCTGCGGCGTATCGAGATGCTCCGCGATGTCGCGCAACGGCAGGCTCGGAACATGGGCACGCTGCGCGGTGTCGGCGATCCATTGCTTGTCGTGCCGCTCGCTCCACCGCGACATCAGCGCGTGCAGGGCGTCCCAATTCCGGACGCGATCCGGTTTGGTGGCGAAGCGCGGATCGGCGCCCCAGGCGGGCGAGCCCATCGCTTTCAGCCACGACGCCCACTGCTTTTCTTCCCGCGGCGATATCGCGACATGACCGTCGCGCGCCGGCAGGATCGTCACCGTGGCACCATTGCCGTCGCCCGTACGCTTGCGATGCCAGCTGCGGCCGCCCATGCCGACGCGCGCCAGCTCGGTCATGGCGAGCGTCGCCAGCGCCTCCTGGATCGACACGTCGATACTTGCACCGGGTTGTTTGCCTAGAGCCGCGTGCATGCCGGCGCAGGCCGCGGCCAGCCCAGCGATGAACGCGGATTGCTCGCCCACCGGACGGACGGGTGCTTCCGACAGATCGTCGATCTGGCCGGTCAGCAGGCGCGCGATGCCGCTGGCGAACAACAACGTGAGATCGCTGGCTGGGTCATTCGCCTGTGGCCCCGTTTCGCCATAGGGCGAGATCGTGACGATCGTCGCCGAGGCGTTGAGCCGCCGCAGCCCGGCCAGGTCGTAGGGGCCTGCCGACCAATCTCCTGGTTGTCCCTCGCGCACGATCATGTGGGCGTTCGCCAGGTCTTCACGCTCGGCGGCGGCCTTGCCGTGATTGAGATGCGCCAATAGCGCAGTGCTGGTGTGCGCGTCGATGCAGGTCACGTGCGCGCCGATGTCGGCGAGCATGCGGCCACAGACTGCGGCGGCTGAGCCGCCGCCGATCTGGATCACGTTGAAGCCAGTCAGTAGCGTCATGCCGTCTTCACTCCCCCGCGCCGCACATATCTGAAGACGGCTGCCACAAGGATACGCCCGTGTCTTGCTGTTTTCAGGGAAGAGCATAGCGCGTCAACTGAGAGCGCGCCCGCTCGTGCCCTGGTTGGGAGGGAACGACAATGACTCGTCCGCTGACGATGATCGCGACCGCTATCGCGCTTGCCGCTGTTTCGCTGGTCGCTGGAACCGCATCGGCTCAGAAGTCCGGCGGCACGCTCCGCATCACGCATATGGACAACCCGCCCAGCGCCTCGATCCATGAGGAGGCGACGATCTCCACCGTCATGCCCTTCATGTCGGTGTTCAACAATCTCGTGATGTTCGATCCCAAGACCAAGCAGAACACGCCCGACGTCATCATCCCCGATCTGGCGACGTCGTGGACCTGGAGCGCCGATGGCAAGGCGCTGACCTTCAAGCTGCGCACGGGCGTGAAGTGGCACGACGGCAAGCCCTTCACCAGCGCCGACGTGAAATGTACCTGGGACGGCTTGATCGGCAAGAACGAGGCGCGGCTGCGCAAGAACCCGCGCAAGGCCTGGTACTTCAACCTCAAGGACATCACGGTCCAAAGCGACGAGGAGGTGACTTTCCACCTCGAGCGGCCGCAGCCCTCGCTGCTCACCATGCTCGCCGGTGCCTTCTCGCCGGTCTATCCCTGCCACGTCAACGCCGCGACGATGCGCACCAAGCCGATCGGCACCGGTCCGTTCAAGTTCGTCGAGTTCAAGCAGAACGAAGGCATGAAGGTGGTGAAGAACCCGGACTACTGGAAGCCGGGCCTGCCCTATCTCGACGCCATCGAGTTCACCATCATCCCCAATCGCTCAACGATGGTGCTGGCCTTCGTCGCGGGCAGATTCGACATGACGTTCACGTCCATCCTGACGGTCCCGATCATGCGGGAACTGCAGCAGCAGGCCCCCCACGCCGTCTGCGAGATGCTGTCGACCAACACCCAGGCCAACCTGCTGGTCAACCGCGAGAAGCCGCCATTCGATGATCCCAGGCTGCGTCGCGTGCTGGCGTTGACGCTTGATCGCAAGGCTTTCATCGACATCTTGAGCGAAGGCCAAGGCGATG
This sequence comes from uncultured Rhizobiaceae bacterium, assembly GCA_964437145.1. Taxonomy (GTDB): domain Bacteria; phylum Pseudomonadota; class Alphaproteobacteria; order Reyranellales; family Reyranellaceae; genus JAFAZJ01. The sequence goes on along the minus strand of CAYTFW010000017.1, from coordinate 37,561 downwards.
TCGGCGGTGCCATGTTGCCGCCGCCCGCCGGCTTATGGGGTATGTCGAAGGAGGCCCTGTCGGCCGTGGCCGGCTACAGCCCCGACGTCGAGAAGAGCCGCGACGAGGCGCGCAAGATCATGAAGGAGTTGGGCTACGGTCCGGACAAGCCGCTGAAGCTCAAGGTCTCGACCCGCAACATCCCGAGCTACCGCGATCCGGCGGTGATCCTGATCGACCATCTCAAGCAGGTCTACGTCGAGGGCGAGCTCGAGCCGCTCGATACGCCGGTGTGGTACGCGAGGATGCTGCGCAAGGACTACAGCATCGGCATGAACGTCCAGGGCGTCGGCATCGACGACCCCGATGTGGTGCTCTACGAGACGTACTCCTGCGGCTCGGAACGCAACTACACCCAGTACTGCAATCCCGAGCTTGAGAAGCTCTTTCAGCAGCAGTCGCAGATGAGCGACATCCAAAAACGGCGCGCGCTGGTGTGGGAGATCGACAAGAAGCTGCAGGAGGATGGCGCGCGCCCGGTGATCTCGCACGGGCGCGGCGGCACCTGCTGGCAGCCCCAGGTCAAGGGCGTGAACATCGCCATCAACACGATCTACAACCACTGGCGCTTCGAGCACGTCTGGCTCGACAAGTAACCCGGCGGCTCAGCGCGCCATGCCGGTCGCGCCGTCGGGGACGTCGTAGAAGGCCAGGGTCATCGCGACGCTGCTGTAGTGCCCCATCAGGGTGATGACGTCGGTGATGCCGACATGTCCGAGCGCCTTCACCGCGCGATCGTAGAGGCCGCGCGGCACCCAGCGCGCATTCGACAGCACGATCGCCATCTCGTAGACGATCTGCTCGCGCTCATCGTCGAACGAGGTCGTCATGCCGGAGAGGATCGCGTCGACCTTGGCAGGCGGCAGCCCGACGCGCTTGGCGATCCGTTCGTGCGCCGCGGTCGGGTAGGCGGAATGCCAGCGGCTGGTGATGACGCAGACCGCGATCTCGCGCTCGCGCTCGGAGAGCGAATAGCGGCCCGGATGGAAATGCCCGCCGAACGGGCCGACGACCTTGGCGAGCTTGGGATTGTGGATCCAGATCTTGGCCGGGCCCGGCAGGCCGCCGCGGGCCTCGAGCATGGCCCGGTAGCCTTCTTGCTGCTCCGGGGTCATCTGGTCGTACGGGATTTCCGCGTAGCGACCGAAGGTCGGTGTTTCAGACATCGGCGTTCCTCCTATTCTGTACGCTAGTATGCCGCCTGGATGGCGATGGTCGAAGGGTATCAGCGATGACCGAGGGCATATTCAGCGGATTGAAGGTCGTCGATTGCGCGAGCTGGATCGCCGGGCCGGCGGCGGCGACGATCCTCTCGGATTTCGGCGCCGACGTGATCAAGCTCGAGCCGCCGGGCGCGGGCGATCCCTGGCGCGCGGCGGTGCCCGTGCCCGGCAAGGCGACCGACTATTGGTGGCAGCTGACGGCGCGCAACAAGCGCAGCCTGGCGATCGATCTCAAGCACGCCGACGGGCTCGCCGTGCTCTATCGGCTGATCGCCGCGACCGATGTCTTCGTTACCAATTTCCCGCTGCCGGTGCGCGAGCGCTTGAAGATCACGGCGGCCGACCTGCTCGCCATCAATCCGCGGCTCATCTATGGCTCGATATCCGCTTATGGCGAGGCCGGGGCGGAGGCGGCCCGGACGGGGTTTGACGCGACCGCCTATTGGGCGCGCACCGGCCTGATGGACATGGTGCGCGCCACAGCCGACACCGACCCCGCGCGCTCGATGCCGGGCATGGGCGATCATCCGACCGCGACCGCGCTCTACGCCGCGATCGTCACGGCGCTCTATCGCCGCGAACGGACCGGGCGTGGCGGTATCGCGCAGACCTCGCTGCTGCAAAACGGCCTGTGGGCCAACGCCTGCTTCGTGCAGAACAGGTTATTTGGTGAGCATGTCGCGCCGCGGCCGCCGCGCGCCCAAACGCCCAGCGCGCTCGCCAACCACTACCGCTGCCGCGACGGCCGCTGGTTCCTGATGGCGCTGCACAACGAAGCGCGACAGCTCGGTAGCCTCCTGGCGGCGATCGGCGCGAGCCATCTGGCGGACGATCCGCGCTTCGCGACGCAGCCGGCGCGGCGAGAGAACGCGATGGCGCTGACGGCGATCCTCGACGACATCTTCGCCCAGCGCGACCTCCTGGAATGGCGCTCGATCCTCGAAGCCGCCGGCGTGACCTTCGGCGCCGTCTACACGGTCGACGAGGCGGCGGATGATCGGCAGTCGCGCGAGATCGGCGCGCTCGTGCCCTTCGCCGACGGCAAGGGCCTCACCGTATCGAGCCCGTTCCACCTTGACGACACGACCAAGGTCGCGCCCGCCCGCGCGCCCGCCGTCGGGCAGCATTCGGAAACGGTGTTGCGCGATGCCGGTTATTCCACCGACGAGATCGCCAAACTGAAGGGGCTCGGAATTCTCGGATAGGCTGCGGGTTGGCTATGGGGCCAGCCTGACTTGAACCATTCTCTGCGGTCAATTCTCGGATAACGGCGGTTTTTCGGAGAAATCGCGCGGAAATCCCGCCATTCGGCGAAAATGCGCCGGTCGAATTAGGTACCTTGGTTCGCGACCAGACCGAGTGGCGGATCGCAACCGGCTTTGCCGACGTTTGGGTGGCGAGGCAAGACCTGCGTGATAGATGTTCCACATGCTGGAGGATCAGCCCATGCAGAAGAGGGAGACACCGGATGAGCGGGGTATTCGCCATGAGTCGCAGCTCGCTTCATGCGGTGTGGGCCGTCGTGGTCCGCTGTTCGGTGGTCCTCTTGGCGACGATTTGCGCGTCGCAGGCGTCGGCGCAGCAGCCCACACCCAGCCGGCCGGGCGCCATCCAGCCCGGCCCCGGCGAGAACTACGATCCGCCGGGCATTCGGCTTGGCGGCTTCCTTCTGTTTCCGACCCTCGAGCTGGTCGAGATGTACAACGACAACATCTTCGCCACGACCAACAACCGGATCGGCAAGTTCATCACGGTGGTCAGCCCCCGCGTCGACTTGCGCTCGAACTGGAACAATCACATGCTGAATCTGTTCGCGGCGGGCGCGTTCGGGTTCTATCACGGCGCCAGCGCCGAGAACTTCCAGGATTTCTCTTTCGGCGCTAACGGTCGCCTGGACATCCAGCGCAACTGGAATGTCTATGGCGGCGCGTCCTTCAGCCGGCGACACGAGGACCGCGGCACGCCCGGCGATTTCGCCGGGCCGGAGCCGAACCGCTTCTTCGAAACGTCGGTGAATGTCGGCTACTATCAGAAGTTCAATCGTTTCTTCGTCCGCCTCGACGGCCGCTGGCAGAATCTCGCGTACACCAACAACAAGACGCTGAACCGTCCGGGGGTCGTCAACAACGAGAACCGGAACCGCAACGAGTTCACCGAAAGCTTGCGGCTCGGTTACGAATTCCTCGAGGGCACCGAGGTCTGGGTCCAGGGAGCCCTGAACCAGCGCCGCTACGAATCGCAGTTCGATAACCTCGGCTTTGAGCGCAGCTCGGCCGGCTGGGAAGTCGTGGTCGGCGCGACCGTCGATCTCGGCGGCATCACCCAGCTCGAAGGGTTCGGCGGCTTCCGCGCGCAGGACTATCGCGATGCGCGTCTGGGCAATATCCGTGGCGCGATGTTCGGACTGTCGGGCACGTGGAACCCGTACCAGCCGCTCTATATCAAGCCTTTTGTCAGACGCACGATCGAGGAGACGAATTTCGGCGGCTTCAGCGGCTACTGGTCGACAGTGCTGGGTGTCAACGTCGACTACCGCTTCCGTCCCAACGTCCGCGTCAACGCCGGTGCGGCGTACGGCTTCGACGACTATCGGCTCAACAACGCCGTCCCCGGCACGTCGGCGCGCAACGACCGCGTTCTGGTGCTCGAAATCGGCGTGCAGTATCGGCCGACCGAGAATTTCTTCGTCGGTCCGACCTACCAGTACACCAACCGCGACTCCAACGTGGCCGGCCTCGATTTCGGCCGCAACATCTTCATGTTGCGTGGCGGCGCGCAGTTCTGATCCGGCTCCATGCGACGGTCCGCGTTCATCGCGGCGCCGAAACGGGCGCTGTCGGACATTTTATAGTCACTTCCGCTGCGGGCTCTGACGGCGAATGCTGCCGGGCGTCGTGAGAACGAGTCGCGTGGGAAGCCGTCATCATGCTGAAAATCATCAGGGATTCCGTCCTCAAGGTCAGCCGATCCTTCGGCTACGACATCGTGCCCTTACGCGAGATGAAGGAGCGCGACTTCGCATTGCACCTGCGCGAGCTGCTGGCCAGCCAGCGGATCGACTGCGTGCTCGATGTTGGCGCCAATATCGGCCAGTACCGCGACTTCCTGCGCGATCGCGTGCTCTATGACGGGCCGATCGTGTCCTTCGAGCCGATCGGCCGGCACATCGAGATCCTGCGC
>CAYTFW010000017.1:11963-33109 GCA_964437145.1 uncultured Rhizobiaceae bacterium | reverse complement strand
TGCCGATCAACGTCATGACATCCGACCAGTTCAGCTCGTTCCTTGAACCCGACACCACGCGGGTGTCCGACTATGGCGAGCTCAACGTCCCGTGCCGTACGGAGGTCGTGGCCGTGCGCACGTTGGATCAGATCCTGCCGACCCTGCGCCAGCAGCTCGGCTTCTTTCGGCCGTATCTGAAGATAGACACCCAGGGCTACGACATCGAGGTGCTGCATGGCGCCAAGGACAGCCTGCCCTCGATCAGCGCGCTGCAGACCGAGGCTTCGGTGATCGGCATCTACAAGGGCATGCCGAGCTACATGGACACCATCCGCTATCTCAACGAACGCGGCTTCGCGATCACCGGCCTCTATCCGATCAGCCGCGATCGCTCGCTGCGGCTGGTCGAGTTCGACTGCGTGATGCTCAACGCCGCGACGGTCGGGCAGCAGGTCCGGTCGAGGCCACACCTGGCCTGATCGGCCGGCGTTCGGCGGTATCGGCGGTCCCACCGGCCAAGCGCGCCAGGATCGCGCTCAGTCGCGTCACATCCTCGCCGGCGACGAAGGTGCTCTGGGGCAGGGCGCGCAGGCGGTCGCGGACGGCGTGGTAGTCGTCCACCGTCAGCGTCTGGAAGAAACGCACCAGCTGCTCCTCGAGCGGCCGACCGAAGGTCCAGCCGATGCGATGTTCCTCGAGCAGGGCGCCGACCTCGAAGCCATGCACGGCCAGGCACGGTACGCCGAAATGTCCGGCTTCGTAGAAGCGACAGGGCAGCAGCCAGCGCGAATTGTGCTCGGCGTTCTCGAGGTCGAGCGCCCAGGCGAAATCGACATCGCCATAGAGGTCCGGCAGGTCGTCGTGCGGCCGGTAGGCGCCGTCGTAGACCATATTGGAATGCCGCCGTAGGGTCTGGCGGAAGCGCTCCTCGTCGACCGTCGTCAGCACGCCACGGAACTTGAGCAGCACCTTGTCGCCCAGCCGCGCGGCCAGGCGCGTCATGAGGTCGAACGTCGCCTCGCCGCGGATCAGCCCGAAATAGCCGATCACCCAGGGACGTTTGCCGTCGTGGGAGCGCGGGCTTTCGCGCGCACCGGCGGCGGCCGGGATCGGCGCGTGCAGCTTGTTCTCGAGCAGGAACCATTCGCCGCGATACTTCTGCATCATCGAGTAGTAGCTGCGATGGAAGCCGGGCGAAGACAGCACCAGCAGGCGCACGTGACGCAGACATAGTCGCTCGACCAAACGCAGCAGGGCGGCGAGAGGTTTGCGTCCCATCAACGCCGGCTGGATGTCGAGCACCTCGTAGGCGACCGGCGCGCGGCTGCCCGACATCAGGCGCGCCAGCATGGTCAGCACCAGCTGGTCCAGGTTACGGGCATAGAACAACGAGGCGCGAGCGAGCGCGGGACGCTGCGCGAAGATCACCGGCAGGGCGCCGATGAGGGCGCGCAAGCGCTGCCAGTAGCGCGCGTCGGCGGTCATGCCGAGCCGTACATGGCGCCACGGCGGTTCGTAGCCGTTGTTGTAGCGCTCGCGGCGGAAGCCGAAGACGACGACCCGCAGTCCATGCTCGATGAATTGCTGGACACGTTTGACGGTGCTGGCGTCGGTGATGTCCGGGCAGAAGAAGAACAGGCGGTCGGCGTCGTCGTCCATGCCGGCAGTATCGACGGATCGCGCGCCGCCACAGCGTGATCAAACTGTGTCGGCGGAATCGAGCGCACCCGAGCGGTCTCTCGGCGATTCCCGGGGGTCACAGGTTGATCACTGGTCCTTGCGCGGGCCCCGGTGGTTCTGTTGACGCCATGAATGCCGTGCCCCAGATCCGCGACCGACGCGCCTTGCGCTTCGAGCGTATCGCGATGACCTCCGTGTTCGGCGATCCGCGCGATCGCCGCTCGTGGTCGGGTGCGCCGGCGAATCTCGCTGACGCGCTCGAGCGCATGGGCATTTCCGTCGAGGGCATCCATCCGCGTCTCGGCCTGCTCGGCAAGCTGGGTGTCGCCGCCGGCGATGTGCTGAGCGGTCTTGGCCGACCGATCGACGGTGAGCATCTGCTGCGCAGCGCGCGCTCGCGCCGTAGGCTGGCCGCGCAGGTCGCGCGCGAGACCGAGCGTCGGGGCATAGAGCACGTGCTGCACACCGGCGGCATGGATCTGCCGGCGCTCGACCTGGCGCGCGGCGTCAAGCACTACCTGTATTGCGACCACAGCTGGGCACTTGCCATGCCCAATCGCATCGATCTCGACCGCTTCAAGCCGCGCGTGCTCGCCGCCTTCGAGAAGAGCGAGCAGGATTCGCTGGTCGGATTGGCGCACGTCTTCACCTTCGGCGCCTATGTTCGCGACAATCTGATCCGCCACTACGGCCTGCCGGCGGATCGCGTCACCGCGGTCGGCTCGGGCATGGGCGCGATCGAGCCCCATGACGGGCGCAAGGATTTCTCCAAGCCCTCGCTGCTCTTCGTCGCCAAGCACCTGTTCCGCGCCAAAGGCGGCTTCCTGCTGCTGGAGGCGTTCCGTTTGGCGCTGAAGCGGCGGCCGGATCTGATGCTCACCATCGTCGGTGACCGCCGCAGCAAGGCCTTCGTCCCGGACCATCCGGCGATCACGTTCCACGGCCATCTGCCCTGGGCGGAGCTGCAGCGTCTCTTCCGTGACGCGACCCTGCTGGTGCAGCCGATGCTCAACGACCCCTGGGGCCAGGTGTATCTCGAGGCGCTGGTGTCGCGCACGCCGGTGCTGGGGCTCAACCGCAACGGCTTGCCGGAGATCGTCGACGGTGGCCGCTACGGCTTCCTGGTGAAGCACGCCGATCCCGAGGCGCTGTCGCACGCCATCCTCGATGCCCTCGCCGATCCGGCGCGGCTCGAGCGCATGGCGATCGCGGGTCAGCGCCACGTGCTCGGTAACTACTCCTGGGACCGCGTCGCCGAGCGTATCGGTTTTTGTTGAGTCAGTAGAAAGGTACCCCTGGCATGCCCGACAAGATCGCCCTGATCACCGGTATCACCGGACAGGACGGCGCTTACCTGGCCGATTCCCTGCTGGCGCGCGGCTACATCGTGCATGGCATCAAGCGACGTTCCTCGTCGCTGAATACCGACCGCATCGACCACGTCTATCGCGACCGCCACGAGGCCGGCGTGCGGATGTTCCTGCACTACGGCGACATGACCGACTCGACCAACCTCCTGCGCCTGATCAACGAACATCGGCCGACCGAGATCTACAATCTCGCCGCCCAGAGCCACGTGCAGGTGAGCTTCGAGACGCCGGAATACACCGCCAACACCGACGCGCTGGGCACCCTGCGCCTGCTCGAGGCGATCCGCATCCTGAAGATGGAAGACCGCGTGCGCTTCTACCAGGCCTCGACGTCGGAGCTGTTCGGCAAGGTCCAGGAGACGCCGCAACGCGAGGTCACGCCGTTCTATCCGCGTAGCCCCTACGCGGTGGCCAAGCTCTACGCCTACTGGATCGTGGTGAACTACCGCGAGGCCTACGGTATGCACGCGTCGAACGGTATCTTGTTCAACCATGAATCGCCGATCCGCGGCGAGACCTTTGTCACCCGCAAGATCAGCCGCGCCGTGGCGGCGATCGAACGCGGCCTGCAGGACAGGCTGTTCTTGGGCAACCTCGACGCGCGGCGCGACTGGGGCCATGCGCGCGACTATGTCGAGGGCATGTGGCTGATCCTGCAGCAGGACAAGCCCGACGATTACGTGCTGGCGACTGGCGAGACGCACACCGTGCGGGAGTTCGTCGAGCTCGCCTTCGAGCAGGTCGACCGGCCCATCGTCTGGCGGGGCGACGGCGGCGAGGAGACCGGCCGCTGTCGCAAGAGTGGCGACGTACTGGTGGCGCTCGATCCGGCCTATCGACGGCCGACCGAGGTCGATCTGCTGCTGGGCGATCCGTCGAAAGCGCATAGCCGGCTGGGCTGGCGCCACCGCACCAGCTTCAAGGAGCTGGTCACCGAGATGGTCGAGGCCGATCGCGTCCTACTTCGTCAAGCGGGAGACATCCATGCCCAACGGCGCCTCTTACACGCTGCGCAATAAACGCGTCTGGGTCGCGGGCCACCGCGGCTTGGTGGGCGGCGCGCTGGTCCGACGTCTGCGGGACGAGGGCTGCGAGATTCTCAGCGTCCCGCGCGCCCAGGTCGATCTGCGCGCACCAGAGCAGCTCGAGCGCTGGATGCGCGAGCGCAAGCCCGAGGCTGTGTTCATGGCGGCGGCGCGGGTCGGCGGCATCCACGCCAACGACAGCCGGCCGGCCGATTTCATCTTCGACAACCTGATGATCGCCGCCAACGTGGTCGAGGCGGCGCGCCGCCACGGCGTCGAGAAGCTGCTGATGCTGGGCTCGTCCTGCATCTACCCCAGGCTGGCGCCGCAGCCGATCTCCGAGGACGCGCTGCTGTCGGGACCGCTGGAGCCGACCAACCAGTGGTACGCGGTCGCCAAGATCGCCGGCATCAAGCTGTGCCAGGCCTACCGACGCCAACACGGCAGCGACTTCATCTCGGTGATGCCGACCAATCTCTATGGTCCGGGCGATAATTTCGACCTGATGAGCAGCCATGTCGTGCCGGCGCTGATGGCCAAGGCGCACGACGCCAAGCTGCGGCGCGCGTCCAGCCTCGAGGTCTGGGGCACCGGCCGGCCGATGCGCGAGTTCATGTATGTCGATGACCTCGCCGACGGGTTGGTCTTCTTGATGCAGCACTACTCGGACGAGCCGATCATCAATATCGGCACCGGTATCGACCTGCCGATCGGCGAGCTTGCGACCTTGCTGTGCGACGTGGTCGGCTTCAGTGGCCGGCTGCGCTTCGACACATCGAAACCCGACGGCACGCCGCGCAAGGTGATGGATGTATCGCGCCTGCGCGAATTGGGCTGGCAGGCGCGTACGCCGCTGCGCCAGGGCCTCGAACAGACATATCGGTGGTACGTTGAGCATATCGCCCGCGAGCAGCGGCCCGCGGTCGCCTGAGGGCGAACTCGGGACGGACCATCTCATCACCGATCTCGGTCGCCGCTCGCGCCGCGGCGGCGCGGTGATGATGGCGGCGCAGGCCGTACGCGTGCTGGTCCAGGCCGGCGCCATCATCGTGCTGGCGCGGTTGCTGCCGCCGCAGGCGTTCGGCCTGCTGGCGATGGTGGCGGCCCTGGGTGTGATCCTCGACCTCGCCAAGGATCTCGGCCTGTCGTCGGCCACCATCCAGAAGGCCGACCTCAGCGAGGCGCAGATCTCGACCCTGTTCTGGATCAACGCCGCCGCCGGCGCCGCATTGGCGCTGGCGCTTTTCCTAGCCGCGCCGGCTCTGGCGCGCTTCTACGGCCAGCCAACCGTCGCGCCCGTCACACAATGGTTGGCGTTGGGCTTCCTGATGAGCGGGCTCACCGTGCAGCACTGGGCGCTGCTGCGCCGCCAAATGCGCTTCGGCGCCATCGCCACGATCGAGGTCGGCGCCGATCTCGCCGGCTTCGCCGCGGCGATCGGCTTGGCCTTTGCCGGGGCGGGGCTGTGGGCATTGGTGGCACAGCGCCTGGTGACCCCTGGTGTATTGCTGGCCGGCAGCTGGATCCTCTGCCGCTGGCGGCCCGGTCGGCCGGCGAGGGCCAGCGGACTGGGAGGGCTGCTGCGCTTCGGGGCCGCGGTCACTGGCAGCGGGCTGGCCTCGGCGCTGACCCGCGGTGTCGATCAGGTGCTGATCGGGTGGCTGTGGGGACCGACGATCCTCGGCCTCTACGAGCGCACCACGCGCCTGCTGCTGCTGCCGATCAACAGCATCAACGCGCCGGTCTACTCCGTCGGCATGCCGGCGCTCAGCCGGCTGGCGGCTCACCACGAGCCGTATCGGCGCGCCTTCAGGCAAGTGCTGCAGAAGCTGGCGCTGCTGACCATGCCGCCTTTCGCTGTGATCTGCGTCACGGCCGACTGGGTGGTGCAGGTCCTGTTCGGGCCGAGCTGGAGCCAGGCGGTACCGCTGGTGCGGTGGTTCGCCATCTCGGCGACCTACCTACCGGTGCTGATGGCCGTGGGCCTGCTCTACCTGACGCGGGACCGCACGGCTGAGATGCTGCGCGCCACCCTGATCGACTCGGCGATCTGCATCGTCTCGATCCTGCTCGGCTTGATGTGGGGCGCCGAGGGTGTGGCCGCGGCGATCGCCGTGGTCGGCCTCCTCGTGCGCACGCCGATGGCGTTCTGGCTGTCGACGCGCCAGGGCCCGGTGACGCAGCGTGATGTCTACGCCGCCGTGCTGCCGGCCATCGTCGCCGCGATGTTCGCCGCCGCGTGCGTATGGGCGCTACGCCACTTCTATCTGCGTGATGTCGAGGTCAGCGTCGGCGGTGTCGCCTGGGTGGCGCTCGTGGCGCTCGGCGCGATGGTGGTCACACTGCTGACGTTTCCGGAAACCAGGCGCGAGCTGATGGCGCTGATCAGGCGCCCACCGGCGTTCCGTCTTCGTCGCCAGACGGCACCCCCTTCTTGAGGCGCAACCGGCCGCGCCGATCGATCCAGAGGCGGTAGTCGCCCAGCCGCGCGAGGTTGGCGCTGTTCCAGCCGGCGCCGAGGCCGACGCCGCCCGAAGCGCCGCCGATCTCCAGCCCCTCGAATCCGTTCTGGTACTCGATCGCGCCGCTGGCGCCGATGATGGTGGCGCGCGCATTCTTCTCGCCGCCGATGCGCGCCAAGCCGGCGCCCTTGGCGCGCGCATCGCCACTGCCCGAGCAGCCGATCATGACCAGCTGGCCCACGACATAGGCCTGCAACAGGCGCTGCTGCTTGAACATGGAGTAGGCGGTGCAACCGATCAGCGTGGCGAACCCTTGCAACCTCATGCCGGCGCCGCCGGCTTCGAAGCTCGCGGCCGATTCGTGGTTGTTCTCGAACCCGCAATGGGCCAGCAGCGTGCAACCGTTCTCAGCCACCAGCCCGTACTTGCCGTTGAGCAGGAAGTAGCAGCCGTGGAATCCCGCATCGTAGCAGCCATTGACCATGGCCGCGCCGAACCGGCCATTCTGGCCGAACACGCAGCCGAAGGCGTGCATCGCCGACAGGATGCCGGCCTTCATGCCATGGCCCAGGGTCAGGCCGTTGCGCTTGTTGTCGCGGAAATAGCAGTTGATCAGCTGGCCCTCGAAGACATTGCCGATCATGCGGCAGCCGTCGCCGCCGCAGCCCTGCACGGTTACGTCGCGCAGACAGAGATTGTAGAGGAAGTGCTCCTTGTGCTCGCACGCCAGATGGATGCCGTCGCCTTCGTGGCCACTGCCGAGGATGTCGAGGCCCTCGATCAGCAGGAAGCGCGCGGTCGAGTGGCTGATGAACTCCAGCACGTTGCCGCCGCCGGCGATCGTCGACAGCAGCCGGGCGCCATGGCCGGTGATGCCGTGATTGCGCGTGATGTCGCCACGCTCGCCCTGTCGTGTGTGCACCCGCAGGGTGCGACTCACGCGGTAGGTGCCGGGCGGAATGACGAGGAATCCAGGTCCGCCCGGCGCGAAGGCGGCATCCAGCGCCGATTGCAGCGCTACGGTGTCGTCGGCCGAGCCGTCGCCGATCGCGCCGAACGCCGCGGCCGACAACATCTGACGAGGTGGCGCTGGGCGTTGTGCCGGCTGCTGCGCCAGCGCGGCCATCGGCAATGCCGACAGCGCCATACCGGCACCCATCAGCGCGGCGCGCCGTCCGGCGTCGGCGCCCGTCACGCGACCCGCCTGCGGTTGGCGAGCGGGGTCGGATAGACCGGCAGCCCGGTGGAACGCGGATGGGTCCAGCGCGTGGCGATGATCGAAGCGGCGGCGGCGGTGAACAGCACCGCCCAAGTCTTGGGGCCGACATAGGCGCCGGAGGCTTGGCCGAGGATCGCCCAGCAGGCCCAGCAATAGAGCACGCTGGGTACGCCCAGAGCGCGCAGCCAGCACGATATGCCGACCAAGACAACCGCACCCCAGATCGGCCCGAGATAAATCCAGTGCAGCCAGAAATAGTTGGTGAGCACGTCGCCGATCTTTGGAATCCTCCACGCCGCCTGGAAGCCGGGCGCGTTCATGTAGACGTTGATCACGTCGTCGGCGATGTAGGGCTCCCCGGTGAGCCCCGATCCGGCCCAGGGATATTTGTCGAACATCTCGAAGGCCACCAGCATCGGGCCGGTGAAGCGGTAGAAGAAGCTGGCGTCCCTGCCGTCGGCGAGCTCCTTCAAGCGTTCGGCGAAGAACATGTTGCCGATCCACACCGCGACGCTCAGAACGATCGCCGACATAACCAGCGCGCCGATCAGGCGGGTCGCCGCCGAGCCGTGGCGCACGCCGTCGACCGTCCCCGACAGAAAGATGAAGTAGGGGATCGCCAGCATCAGCATCAGCACCAGGGTCGGTCCCGGCATGACGATCAGCGCCGCGCCGACTAGTCCGGCATAAACCACGAGCTTGTAACGCCACGGGCTCGTCACCAGCCAGATCGAGCAGACATGCGTGAAGCCGAAGGTGACCGCCGACGGCTCGGAGGTGAAAAGCTTGGGCCGTACCTTTCCGTAGAGGACCTCGTCGCGCAGATCGGCGTCGTAGACGTAGGCCGACTCGAAGATCTTCTCGCGCACCCAGTCGCTGATCGGCCGCAGGCCGGCATAGCTCTCCAGCAGGCAACCCACGATGATGAAGACGCAGAAGCTCAGCAGGATGGCCGCGACCTGCTTGCGCTGGCCCTGCACCAGCGTGAGGAAGAGCGCGTAGCCGATAGTCAGCGAGTAGGTAAGCTGTAGCAGCCCGGTGGCGCGCTTGCCGAGGAAGCTGTAGTCGGCGGCGGACAAGATCGAGCCGAGATATAGCGCGATCACGCCGCAGAGCCCAGCGAGGTGCTTCGGCCGGATTTGGTCGCGACGACGCCACAGCATGGCCAGGCCGGCGAAGCCTGACGGCGCGCAGGTCAGCGGGATCGTTGAGGTGATCGGCAGCGAGACACCGAGATACAGGCCGGTCAGGAAGATCACGAGCAGGCTCGTGTCGATCCAGTCCAGCGAGCGTTCGGAGTCGGCGCGGGCCATGGCTCAGCCGATCGCCGCGAGGATCTGGTGGCCGCGGGTCGACCAGTCGAAGCGGTCCCTGCAGGCCTGGTAAGCGCGCTCCTGCAGGCGATTGAGCAGGTCGACGTCGTCGATCATCTCGAGCACGCCTTTGGCCAGCGCCGCGTGGTCGGCGAACATCATGGCGCTCTCGCCGTGGCGCAGCGGCACGCCGGCGAAGGCTTCGGTCAGGCCGAACACCGGGATGCGGTTGAAGACGTATTCGAGCAGCTTGAGCTTGAAGCCGCCGCCATTGCGCTCGGGCACGATGGCGATCCGCGCGTCGTTCATGAACCCGGTCACGTCGTCGACCGTGCCGGTGAAGCTGCTGGCGCTGACCGAGCGGCGCAGCTTCTCGAGGAATGCCTTCTCGGCGCTGCCGATGGCCTGAAGCTCGACGCCGCCCGAGGCGAACATGGGGTCGGCGACGGTGACGAACTCCTCGAGATTCATGCGCTTGGCGATCCAGTCGAAGCTGCCGACGATCACGGCGCGGCGCGGTAGGCGGCGGGTGATCGACCGCGACGCGACGCGCCGGCCGTGATAGCCCGGCGTCAGGACACCCATCGTCTTGTCGCGGTGACTCTCGCGGTAGAGCGCGAGGTCCTCGGGCGTGATCGCGGTGACGACATCGACCGCCTCGATCAGGCTGCGCTCCAGCCGCGCGACCTTGTAGGCGTCGAGCTTGCTGGCCTGGCGCTTGAGGAAGTGGCCCTGGCTGTCGGCCACTCTGCTGCGCAGGCTCTCCTCGTGATTGTGCGAGACGTAGACCAGCTTGGGCCGGTCGGGTTCATTGGCGTAGTGCTTGAGGATGCGCGGCAGCGCCCAGGCGCTGGAGATGCTGTCGAAAACGATGCCGTTCCAGCCGCCGCGCGCCAGCAGATCGTCGAGGATGCGCCGTGCCCGGGCGTTGAAGCAGCGATGCGCCATGTGCGGCAGGCGCGATACGAGGCTCGCCAGACGCGACAGCGGCCGGTCGGCCGGCAGCCACCACACGACATGCGGCTCGCGCCATCCGTTGCAGCGTTGTGATTCGGGTCGCGCCAGGCCAAGCACCTCGACCTCGGCGCCGGCGTCGATCACGGCGTCGATCAGGCCGCCGGAATAGACGTACTGGCCATTGTGGCGGGGCTCGGGGTCGGAGAGCGTCAGCCACAGACAGCGTGGCGCGCGCGGTTGTCGCTCAGAACGCATGGTGCCCTTTGAAGCCGCCCAGCACCGTGCGAGCGATGATCTTGAGGTCCAGGCGGATCGACCAGTTGTCGATGTAGTGCAGATCATGCTCGACGCGCTTGCGGATCTGCTCGACCGTGTCCGTCTCGCCGCGCCAGCCGTTGATCTGGGCCCAGCCGGTGATGCCCGGCTTCACGCGATGGCGCGCATCGTAGTAGCGCACGGCGTCCTGGTAGAGCAGCGTGCCCGCCTTGGCGCTGAGCGCGTGTGGCCTGGGTCCGACGATCGACATCTCGCCACGTAGCACGTTGATGAACTGCGGCAGCTCGTCGATGCTGGTGCGGCGGATGAAGGCGCCGACGCGGGTGACGCGCGGATCGTTGCGGCGCGTCAGCTGATCGGCGTTGGCGTCCTGCGCGGCGTGGTGCATTGAGCGGAACTTCCATACCTCGATCAGCTTGTTGTTGAAGCCGTAGCGCTTCTGCCGGAAGAGCACCGGGCCAGGGCTGTCGAGCTTGACCAGCAAGGCGACGCCCAGCAGCACCGGCGAGATCAGGGTCAGGATGATCGCGGCCAGCACCCGGTCCTCGATCTCCTTGGCGATCCACCGCCAGCCGCGCAGCGGCCGGTCCAGCACGTTGAGGAAAGTCAGTCCGCCGATGTGACTCACCTGGACCTGGCCAAGCCGCAGCCCGAACGCGTCGGGGCAGAGCCGTACGTCGACCGGCAGCAGGCTGAGCTTGTTCATGGTGTCGGTGAGCGCGCGGTCGACCGCGAGCTGCATGGCGACGATCACCGTGCTGATGCCGAGGCGGCGGGCGTCGTCGACCAGGTCGTCGATGGTGCCGCGGATCGGGTGACCCATGCAGCGCTCGGGCAGGGAGCGCGCATCGTCGTCGTAAACGCCAAAGATGCGCATGCTCGAGCTAGGCGACTCGTTGAGGTGGCGCAGCAGGCGCTGGGCGATCGGCCCGGCGCCCACGATCGCCACCATTTCGCCCAGCCGACCCTCGCGCCGCCACTTGCGCACGAGATGGAACAGCACCAGCCTGGATGACAGCAGCAGGCTCAAGCCCGCGGCGAACCAGAGCATGAACCAGGTGCCGCTGGTCCCACCGATCGGCGCCGCGACAAAGGCCGCGACTGCGAGCGTGCCCAGCGTCAGGGTCCAGGCCAGAAGCACGCGAGAGACACCATCGCCGAGCCGCGCAAAACGGTCAAAGCCGTAGGCCCCGAGGAGATGCAGGAGGTTGACGCCGAGCAGGGCGCCGAGTAGCACGGCCAAGCCCAGCATCTGCCAGTCGAGTCCGTCGACGCCCCAGTGCGTGGCCACCACGCCGGCGGCGAGGATCGAGATACCATCGAAGACGCCGACGATGCGCCGCACGATCGGTTCCGATACGGGTTTGCGACTGGTGAAGACGTCCTCGATCCGCTCCGCCGCGAAGTCGTCGATGACCTGCGCGCGTTGCGCGACGCTGTTCCTCATGCGGGTGCTCCTCGTCTGCGTTCAAGGGAGAACGCTGCGACGCGGCGGATTCTCCACATCGGCTCGGCGGGGGTCTTGTGATCAAGTTGAGGCGTCAGGCGACGCCATCGAACACCATGGCCGCGAAATGTCGGGGCGTGCGCGACTCGACAAATCGTTGGGCGCCGACGGGATCGAACAGCGCCTGGGCGCCGCTTTCGACGATACGTTCGATGGCAAGAGCGAGACAGCCGGGATCGGACGAGTCGATGGCGAGTCCAAGGCCGTGATCGCGCGTCAGCCGGCCGATCAGGCCGAAATCCTGGGTCAGCACCGGACGACCCGCGCGCGCCGCCCACAGCAGCACGCCGCTGGAGCCGACGAAGCGTTGGTAGGGCGCCAGCACGACACCGCTTTTCTCGATCAGTGAATCGATCTCGGCGCTGTCGAGACGTCGATCCGCGACCCGCAGCCAGAGCGCGGGCTGCGCGTACGACAAGATCTGGCATCGCTGATCGAGCTCCGTGCGAATTTCAGGATCGATCCGGCCCGCGAGCATGACCGCCACGCGCGCGGCGGTCCGTGGCTGCAGGTGTCGCAGCGCGTCGAGCAGTTCGAGAGGCCCCTTGCGGCGCGCCAGATAGCCGAACAGCAGAAAGCCGATGCGTCCCTGCGGCGCGTAGCCGGCGAACCGATCGACGTCGGCGGCCACGTCGCTCGCTTCGTGCGCGGGATCGGCCAGGGCCTGGACCTTCTCGCCATGACCGTAGTGCGACATGGCGTAACCGGGAAAATACGGATCCAGCGACAGGACCGACCGCAGCGCCTTGTTGCGCAGCATCAGGCGGTAGAGCACAGCCTTGCGCAGGTCGCGCAACCGCTCGGCCCGCGTCGGCTGGTAGGAGCCCAGCGCCGCGTAGTGCACGGATGGCCGGAACAGGATGCCTGACACGCGCGCACCGCCGAGGCCCAGGCCACAAGCCAGCGGCAATGACAGATGATCGATCGAGAGGAAGAAGCCGGTTCGCGCGCCGCTGCGCCTGAGGCGCCGGCGCATCACCCACCAGCGCGCGAAGCCGGACACCGCCAGGCGGCGATGCGTGCACAGGCGCTGCTCGTCGGGCGAGAGAGCTGAGAGCGAAATGCGGCGATGCGCGCCGTCGGTGAGGGTCGGCCGCAAAGCCTCGCACAGCGCGGCGGAAGCGACGATCTCGAGCCGGTGCGTGTCGCCTGATGCGACGAAGTCGATCAGGTGACCGAGCCACTCCTGAGAATGGCCCTCGCTGTCGGGCTCGAGGACGAGAATCCGATCCTCGGGGACCCGCTCCTCAGGCACGGGCTGAGAGGGCATCGAGCCGACTCACGAAGTCGCCGAGCACCTTGGGCTTGGCGCAATGACGCTCGACGAAATGCCGACCGCGCCGGCCGAGCTCATCGCGCAGCTGACGATCGTCGGCGAGCTTCATCACGGCGCCGGCGAAGGCCTCCGGATCATTGGGCGGCACGCAGAGGAAGGCGCCGGTGGCCTCCTGCAGGCGCCACAGCACCGTGCCGGGCAGCGCCGTGGCGACGAAAGGGCGGCCGACGGCCATGATGTTGAAGGCTTTCGACGGCACCGCGAAAGCCGCGGCGTCGGGATTCTGCGGCACGAGGTGCACGTCACCGGCGACCAGGGCCGCGCCCAGGCCTTCGTGTGGCAGCAACTCGGTGAGCCGTACGTTGTGCAGGCCGAGATGCTCGATCTCCGCGGCCAGGGCGCTGATCTGGCTGCCGCTGCCGCGCAGGATGATCTCGATGTCAGGTCGGCGTGTCGCCAACAGCTCGGCCAGGGCGATGACCTGGCCGAGGCCCTGCTTGCGACCGAGATTGCCGCTGTAGAGCACCCGCAGCGGTCCTGGCGCCTGTACGTCCGCCGGGCGCACGCGATCGGTGTCGACCCACAGCGGCACGACGTCGATCGGCGCGCTGACGCCGATCTGGCGCAGGTGGTCGCGCATTTCCGCCGACAGCACGACCACGAGGTCGACGCGGTTGAGCACGAAGCGCTCGCAGGCACGCATCACGCCGGCCATGCCGCCGCCCTTGACCATGCCGAGACCGGCGGCGAGACCCGACTGGATGTCGTGCACGATGGCTACGCAGATGCCGCCCGGGCGACGCGCGACCACGCCCAGGGCCACGCCCAGTACCGAAGGGCAGAGCGCCAGCACGACACGATGGCGGGCGAAGCGGCCGCTGGCCAGCGAGGTGAGACCACGCAGTAGGAAGCCGATCTCGTTGAGGACGCGGGACGAGGCCGAGGGCCGCCTGGGCGTGCCGCTCTGTACGCGTTCGACCTTCACCCCGTTGAACTCCTCGCGCAGGCGTGCGCCGTCGCGGTAGTCGGGGAAGACCTCGGCCATCGGGTAGTGCGGCAGGCCAGTGACCACGGTGACATCGCGCCCGGCATCGGCGAGGAACTCCGCGATGTCGGTGGTGAAGGGCGCCGAGCCGATCAGCTCGGGCCTGTAGTACCGCGTGACGAACAGGACCCGCGACGGCGGCGCCACGCTCGCCACCGTCACGTGATCCTCGCCATCGCCGGGCGCGCGTACTCGTGCATCGCCGTGCCGTAGGCGTACTGGCTGTATTGTTTGGCGACGACGCGCGAGAGCACGACGCCGGCGACATCCCCCTGCGCCTCGATGATCTGCTTGAGCGCCTCCATGACCGCCTCGCGCCTGGTGTGGCCCCAGCGCAGGACGAAGATCACCTTGTTGACCAGCCGCGACAGCGCCAGCACCTCGGCGGCGACCAGCACCGGCGGCGTGTCGAGTAGGATGAAGTCGTAGTCGGGCTCGAGTGCCGCCAGCAGATGGCGCATGCGATCCGAGCTGATCAGGTGCGATTGCCTGGGGTTCCAGTTGCCCGCAGGCATGACATCGACGCCCGACAGCGAGTCGTGATGGATGGCGTCGGTCAGCACCATGTCCTTCTCGCCCAGCACGCTGGCGAGGCCGACGCGGTTGGAGCATCGGAAGGTCTGGTGCAGGCGCGGACAACGCCAATCGCAATCGATCAGCAGCACGCGCTTGCCGTTGCTGGCAAGCAGACGGCCGAGCGAGGCCACCATCACCGACTTGCCCTCCGCCGGCACCGCTGAACTGAACAGCACGGTCTTGGGTGATTCCGCCGTCTCCGACAGCTCGAGCGCGATCTGCAGGCGGCGCAGCGCCTCGCTATAGGCCGACACCGGCTGCCGCAGGACATGCACGGTCGCCGGCGTACGCCCGGGCAGATGCGGCACGACGGACATCACGGGCAGGCCGGTCGCGGCGACGATCTGGTCGGCACGGCGGAAGGTGCGGTCGCCGCCCTCGCGCAACAGCGCGATCGCCGCGCCGGTCAACAGGCCGGCCAAGGTGCCGAGGAAGGCGATCAGCATCTTGGGCGGATAGGCCGGCGCCTCGGGCGGGCTGGCGGGCGACACCAGCTTGGCATTGGCCTGCTGGAAATCCTCGATGCCGATGGCCTGCTTGGCCCGCTGCAGCATGGCTTCGAGCAGGCCGCGTGTGACGGCGGCGTCGCGCTCCAGCGCCTCGAGTTGGATCGAGGCGTTGTTCACCGTACCCATGGTGCGCTTCAGGCGCTCGAAGTTCTGGTTCAGTGTCTCGTAACGCGCCGCCGCCTGACGCGCCTCGCGAGCCAAGCCGTCGATGGTCTTGGCGATCTCGGCGTTGACGCGGGCGGCGATGTTGGCGGCGTCGGCGCGGGCGCTGCGCATCAGCGGGTGGCGTTCGCCATAGGCGGCCGACAGCTCGGCCGCCTTACGTTCGGCATCGGCTTGGGACTGCTTGAGCGAGGCGATCAGCGGCGACTTCAGCACATCGGGAACGCTCTCGCGTCCCAGGCCGCCGCGGCTCAGTTCCCGCGCCTCGCGCAGTCTCGCCTCGGCCTCAACCTTGGCGGTTTGCGCCTGCAGCAGCTGGGTGTTGAGCTCGCTCAGCTGCTGGGTGGTGACGCTGCCGCTCGAGCCGCTCTTGTACAGGCCGTGTTCGCGCCTGTAGTCCTCGACCGCCTGGTCGGAGCGGCGCACCTGCTCGCGCAGCTCGTTGACGCGGATCATCAGGAACTTCTCGACCCGGCCCATGGAGGCGATCTTCTCCTGGCGTTGGCTGTCGAGATAGACTTCGGCGAGGACATTGGCGATCGACGCGGCGGTGTCGGGGTTCAGCGATTCCGCCTTGACACTCAGCACATGCGAGCGGCCCAGGGTCGAGACGTCGACGCGGGCCAGCAGGATGTCGATCATGCGGTTTTCGATCTGCGCTCGGGCGACGCCAGGATCGACCGGCTTGGGCGGCTGCTTGGGCCGCCGCTGGTCGATCCACTCCATCCAGTCGGCCGGCAGGTAGCGCGCCGGATCGAGCGCCCGCGTCCACCCCGCGGGCTGCTTGGGCGGCGGATTGAATTCAGGATCGTCCTGAAGCTTCAGACGGTCGATGACCTGCTTGGCGAGAATACGCGACCGCAGGATGAAGCCTTCGTTCTGAACTCGCTCGGCGTCCGGGCTGACGTCGTTGACCGCGGCCTCGATATTGAACGCGCGTGGGCCCTGGATGCCGACCAGTACGCGCGCCTCGGCGACGTAACGCGAGGGCAGCGACATGGCGACGGCGGTGGCGGCCGCGCCAATGACGATGGCGCAAGCCAGCACGATACGGCGTTGGCGCCACAGCCGGCGTAGCGTCTCGAGCAGGCCTTCCTCCTGCTCGGGCGCGGCGAGCCGAGTGGCGACGTCGGCGGCGGCGAGGCTGCGACGCCTCGCCACCGGCTCGCGGGCCACGCGCCGTTGCGTCAGGTCATATGAGCGACGTTGCCCATCCGCCATCAGAAATACCGTTCCCGTACCTGGATCGTGTCGCCGGGCCGGATCACCGTGTTGGAGGTGGCGGCGACGCGCACGATCTGGCCGTCCTTGCCGACGCGCTTGATGTAGAAGGAGTTCTCGCGCGCCCGGTAGGTGTAGCCGCCGGCCAACGCGACCGCGTTGAACACGCTTATGCCCGAGACGTAGGGATAGCTGCCGGGGTTGCGCACCTCGCCGATGATGTAGAATGGCCGCTTGCTGGCGACCTCGACGCTGACGCTGGCGCCGCGAATGTAGTCGGGATCGAGCTTTGACTTGATCGTGCGCTCGAGCTCGCCCGGGGTCATGCCGGCGGCCCTGATCTGGCCGGCGAGCGGGAAAGACAGCACGCCGGCATTGTCGAGCGCATAGTCGCCGGTCAGATGGTTCTGGCCGTAGACGATGATGCGCATCTTGTCGCCCGGGTTTAGACGATAGCTGCCCGTGGCGACATCCTCGCCGCTGCCCGGCGCGCCAGCGCCACCAGCGAACTGTATGGCGTCGTCGCTGTCGGCGGCGACGATCGGCGTATCGTCGGTGTCGCAGGCGGCCAGAGCTACCGCGCCGACCAGCAAGCCACGACGGGAAATCGAAAGGGCGTTCACGGCCTTGTTCGTCATCTCACCACCTGTCGCGCTTAGTGACGATCGCCCGCCCGGCGGGCGGCGCGCCGTCGAGACGAACTTCTAGCAATCCGGGACGCGCAGTCGGTGTGACCAAAGCGGGGCATCGGCGCGGATTCAGGCGCGGCCGTACTGGTCCTCGATGCGCACGATGTCGTCCTCGCCGAGATAGGGACCGGACTGCACCTCGATCAGCTGCAGCGGCAGTTTGCCGGGGTTCTCGAGACGGTGCTCGGCGCCGATCGGGATGTAGAGCGACTCGTTCTCACGCAGCAACAGATGTTCCTCGCCGCGCTGCACCAGCGCCGTGCCCTGCACCACGATCCAGTGCTCGGCGCGGTGGAAGTGCTTCTGCAGGCTGAGCCGCGCGCCGGGCTTCACCATGATGCGTTTGACCTGATAGCGCAGGCCGGTGTCGACGGTGCGGTAATAGCCCCAGGGCCGGTAGGTGGTGACATGCGTTAGCGGCTCCGGCCGGTTGCGCTGGCGCAGCGTCTCGACGACTTGGGACAATTCGCCGGCCGTCTCGGCGTCGGCCACCAGCACCGCGTCGTCAGTGGCGACCACCACCACGTTCTCGACGCCGATCGCGGCCACCAACCTGCCGTCCGAGCGGATGTAGGAGTCGCGCACCCGGCTCGCCACGACATCACCGCGCAGCACGTTGCCGTCGTCGTCGGGCTGGCTGATCTCGCGCAGCGACCGCCAGGAGCCGACATCGCTCCACGCCATGTCCACCGGGACCACGGCGGCGCGGTCGGTACGCTCCATCACGGCGCGATCGACGGCGATCGAGGGTGCCTCGGCGAACGCCGCGCCGTCGAGGCGGAAGAAGTCGAGATCCTGCTTTCCCGCGCGGATCGCCTTCTCGCAGGCCTCGAGCATCGCCGGGTTGAGCCGCGCCAGATCGTCGAGGAATGCGCGCGCGCTCAACAGGAAGATGCCGCTGTTCCAGAAGAACACGCCGCTGTCGACGAAACGCTGGGCCGTGGCGCTGTCGGGCTTCTCGACGAAGCGCTCGACCGCCAGCACTTCGGCCGAGCCGTTCACCGGGTCGCCGCCCTGGATGTATCCGTAGCCGGTATCGGGCCGCGTCGGCTTGACGCCGAAGGTGACCAGCATGCCGGCCTGCGCCGCGGCGAGGCCGTGCGTGATGGCGTCGTGGAAGCGTGGCAGCGAGGCGATGACGTGATCGGATGGCTGCACCAGCATGAGCGCGTCGGGATCCTTGTCGAGCAGCCACAGCGCCGCCGCCGTGATCGCCGGCCCGGTGTTGCGCGCCACCGGCTCGAGCAGGATCGCCTGTGGCTTGACACCGATCTGCTTGAGCTGCTCGTCGATGAGGAAACGGTGATCCTCGTTGCAGATCACCAGCGGGCCGGTGAAGCCGACGTCATTCTGATTACGCGCCGCCGTCTCCTGCAGCATGCTTCGGTCGGAGACCAACGACAGCAGCTGCTTGGGATAGGCCGTGCGCGACAGCGGCCACAGCCGCGTGCCCGAACCGCCGGACAGAATGACCGGATGGATCTGTGACGAGCCCGACTCGCGAAAGCGCGCCAAACTGGCGATGGTGTCCATGACTCCTGCGCTCCGTCGCTGGCCTCGTGAGGCACAAGCTAGAAACACGGGTCATCGGTCTCCAGTGTTCAAACTGTGTCCGCCGCGCTCAGACGTCATTGCGAGGCAACGTGATCGTCACGCTGAGACCGCCACCGAGGCGATTGGCCGCGACGACCGTGCCACCCAGCGCCTCGACGTTGCGACGCACGATCCACAAGCCGAGCCCGGCATGGCCCGCCACGTTGACCTGTTCATCGCTGGGCTGGCGCGGGCGCAGTGAGAAGTAGCGCTCGAAGACGCGATCGAGCTTGCGCGGATCGATGCCGGGGCCCTCGTCGTCGACCCGCAGCTCGATGGTGTTCTCGTTCTGGGTGAGCGTCACCACGATGGTGCCGCCCGGCGGCGTGAAACTGATGGCGTTCTCGAGGATGTTCTGCAGCACGATCTCGAGCATGCCTTCGGCGGCGCGGATCATCACGCGCGGCTCGAGCCTTCGCACCAGCCGCACGTTGCGGCTGGCCATCAGCTCGCGGAAATGCAGTGCCGATTCGCCGACGATCTCAGCCAGGTTCATCGCAGCTCGCGGTGCCGCGATCAGATCGGCGGCGTTGTTGTCGAGATGCTGCGCCGCCGTCACCAACGTCGTCAGCCTGTCGAGCGAGGCATCGACGATTTCCAGCGCGCGCTGGGCGCGTTGGTCGTTGGGCGGCATGGCGCGGCGGACCGGCTCGAGCGAGGCGCGGATGGTGGCCAGCGGCGACTTGAAGGAGTGCGCGTTGTCCTCGGCCGACTGCCTGATGTCGCGCGCCGCGCGGTGCACGTCCTCGACCAGGCGGTCGAAGTCGCGCGCCACGCTGCCGAGCTCGATCACGATGTTGCGCTTGGCGAAGGCGTCTTCGCCGATGCGGCCCTGGCGCACCTCGTGCGCGACTTCCCGGAAGTGCCGGAGGCTCTTGCGGATGCTGAGCGCTGTCAGCACGGCGAGCGCGATCAACACGACGCAGATGATGGCGGCGATGCGCACCGGCCGCGTCTCCCAGTATGGCCGGCCGATCGAGGTCCGCAGGAAGTCCGACGTGCTGTGGGTCGAGACCAGAACCCAGCAGCCGCGCTCGGTGCGCACGGGTATCAGCGAGGTGAGCAACTCGACCGAACCGTCCGGCTGCTTGTAGCTGATCTCGCCGGGCAGGTCGGCGGTGCAAGCCTCCGACAGGCCCTTGAGGATGCCGCGCTGGCTGAACTGGTCGAGCACAGCCTGCAGCTGGTCGGCGCGGATCGTCGGCGCCGCGGCGACCAGGAAGAAGCCGCTGCCCTCCTCTGCGCGCGCCGGCCGCAACAGCAACTTCAGCGCCGTGCCCTCGGTGGTGTGCTTCAGAAGCTCGCTCGCCAGATTCGGATTGGCGACGGGATCGCTACGGGCAAGCAGCGGGGTGATCGCCTGCGCCACCAGTCCGCTGCGATCCTTGACCGAGCGGGTCACAAGATCGCGCATGTGACGGTCGGCGGCCTCGAACTGACCGTAGAGCAGCACCGGCAGCGCGGCGCAGATCACGATCAAACCGATCAGCTTCAGCGTCAATGACGCGCCAAAGCGGCGCGCCGAAGCGCGCCACTCCGGCCATGTCTTCCTGGGCCGGGCTCGCGCCTCAGGCGTTGGCCCGCGCTCGACCCCAGCGATAGCCGAACGAGGGGAAGTTCTCGATCTCGGCGAAATCGGCGTCGATGGCGCGGAACTTGTTGCGTATCCGCTTGATGGAGGATCGGACGTTTGTTCGATAGCCATCCTCGCCGCTCCCCGCGATGAAGCCCGCGTAATGCATGCAGTCGTAGACGGCGCGATAAGTCAGGTGCGCGCCGACATTCGACGCCAGCAGACGGACGATGTTGAACTCGGTCAGCGTGAGATTGACGTCGACCTCGTCCCAGTATGCCCGGCTGACATGCGGCTTCAGCATCAGCCGGCCGCAATGCAGGACCTCGCCGGCGGGCTCGGTGGTCGGCGGCCGCTTGCCGGCATCGACGATCAGCCGCAGGCGCTTGGCGAGAATCTCGACACCGCGCGTCTTGTCGATGAAGTCGAGCGCGCCGCGGTCGAACGCCATGTTCTCGTGCGCCAGCGAGCCGCGGCCGGTGAGGAACACGACCGGCACCACGACGCCCTTGCGTTTCAATTTCGACAGCAGGTCGATGCCGGAGGTCGCGGGCAGGCTCCAATCGAGCACGATGATGTCCGCGCAGCCGCCGCCGGCGAGGAACGCGAACATCGAAGCGCCGTCGGCGAAGCTATTGACCAGGAAGCCACGCTCGGCGAGCTCGAAGCCGACCGCCTCGCTGCCGGGATCCGCGAGCACGAGGTCCGCGT
>CAYTFW010000017.1:0-11953 GCA_964437145.1 uncultured Rhizobiaceae bacterium | reverse complement strand
AAATCGTCGTCGTCGTCGACGAAGATCAGCCGGACAATGCCGGCCGATTTGGCGGCATCAGCGAAGCCCGCCGCGAGACTGGAGTTGGCCGAGACAGAGCTGTTTTGCTTGATCTGTGTTGTCATCGCTTCTGACCTCATAAGCAAGGGTTGTGAACTTTCTGGTCTGGACGTCCGGGTAGAGGGAGACATCCAGGACGCACGGCCCGCGCCTGTACCGCCAGATTTTTCCTGGTGCGCGATCCTCCTCACTTGCTGGCGCGCCGAAGCGCGCGCGAATATCGCCCTCGCTTTGGCCAACCAGATTCAGTGGCTGTGACACGATCTCCTCCCTGTCGATCGGCTCTCTGAAGCTGGAGACCTTCAGGTCGGCGGCGGCGGCAGCGACGTTCTGGCGCCCTGTGGCGGTGGCGGTAGACGTCGGCGGACGGACCGGGCGTGGCGTAGCGGGCGGTGACTGCACCGTCGGCCGGCCGAAATCGCGTAGAGCGACGCCATCGCAGCCCGCGAGCAACATCAGCGCTACGCCAATGAACCACGTCGGTTGCGCTGTATGTGCCATTACTACTCCCGTCGATGTGCGGGACAACGCTCCCGCTGTGGCGTCCCGGCCATAGGGCTCGGGACGCCGTTTCAGCTCGATGCAATCGACATGCCTTGTTTGCCCGGCCGTCAGTCGGCGCTGACGCTTGAGACCGGCAACTGGCCTTCCGGCCCCGACACACAAGAGAACTGAACCCTGATTTTTGGCAAGTTTGGGGCGAGAAGCCTTCGTCGTTTGAGAGGGCGTAGGATTGTCTTGTCACAAAAAAAGCACCGTCGCCAAATTGACAGACGGACGGGCTAGTGCTCGGCGGTCACCGCGTCGCCACCGCACGGGCGACATCTAATGCTCTCAAGCGTACTCGATGTCGACGTCCGTTGTGTGACGGTGAGGTTCGCTCCATCGCAAGCTTGGCGCGCGGGGAAGGCACCGCGCCGGTACGCGTTCGGCTGATGCCCCGGCGATAGGCGTTGAAGAAGCGAGCGAGATCTGACCGAAGCTCTTAGGCGGCGGCTTTCTGCCGAAGCTCGATCTTCCAGTGCCAGGGCAATGGCTCGGCGATACGCCTGGCTGGGTGATCCTGCAGGCGCGCCAGCACATCGCTCGGCCAAGCCCGGGATCGACATCGTTGAGCTTGGCGCTCTCGATCAGCGTGTAGGCGGTGGTCCTGCAGGTGGCCGCTCACCGCTCATGGAAGGTCGTGCGCCGCGCCCGCTACGCCACTTTCTAGGGCGAAGAGAAGGCCGTCTGGTGCGGCCATAAGGAAGTCCCGCCGGGACGGCGGGCTGCTATAAGGCCGGCGGCAAACGGACAGGATGGTAGGCAAGCGATGGTGAAAAAGAAGGCCCTGGTTACCGGAATTCTCGGCCAGGACGGGGCATATCTAGCAAAGCGGCTGCTAGAAGGCGGCTACGAGGTCTATGGCGCCGCGCGGCGGTCGTCGTCGTGGAACTCCTGGCGGCTGCGCGAGCTCGGCGTCGAGGAGCACATCAAGTTCGAGTATTTCGAGCTACTCGAATACGAGAACATGCGTCGCCTGATCGACCGGCTGCGCCCCGACGAAGTCTACAATCTGGCCGCCCAGAGCTTCGTCGCTTCGAGCTTCGAACAGCCGCTCTACACCGCCGATGCCGACGCCATGGGTGTGCTACGCCTGCTCGAGGTCTGCCGCGGCATCGACACCGGGATTCGCTTCTACCAGGCCTCGAGCTCGGAGATGTATGGCGGCGTGAGCCCCGTGGCGCTGAACGAGAACACGCCGTTCCATCCCCGCAGCCCCTACGCCGTGGCCAAGGCCTTTGGCCACCACGCGACGGTGAACTACCGCGAATCCTACGGCATGCATGCCACCGCCGGCATCCTGTTCAACCACGAATCGCCACTGCGTGGCCGCGAGTTCGTCACCCGCAAGATCACCTCGGTGCTGGCCGAGATGAAAGCCGGCGCGCCGGCCACCCTGCAGCTGGGCAATCTCGATGCCAAGCGCGACTGGGGCTTCGCTGGCGACTATGTCGAGGCGATCCACCTGATGGTGTGCGCCGATAGGGCCGACGACTACGTCATCGCGACCGGCCAGACACGCTCGGTGCGCGAGTTCGTCATCGCCGCCGCCGCGGCACTGGGCTTCGAGCTCGACTGGTGGGGCGCGGGCGTCGACGAGAAGGCGCACGATCGCAAGACCGGCAAGCTCGTCGTCGAGATCAGCCCGGAATTCTTCCGCCCGGCCGAGGTCCACACGCTAATGGGCGATGCGGGCAAGGCGCGTCGCGAGCTCGGCTGGGCGCCCAAGGTCGACTTCGAGGGCCTGGTGACGATGATGGCGCGCGCCGACTACGACCGCGCGATGTCCGGCAAGCAGCTGATGTGATCGGCGCGCGGTCGCCACACGGCATTGCGGCACTCCTATCAGCGCGGCAGGCGCACGACAGGGATCGGGTTGGATCGAATGTCGGCGCGATCCGATGCAGGGGCTCGACCATGCCCGAGTTCAGTATCGTTCCCGCAATCATCTGCGCCGCTGACGACCAGAGCCTGCCGGAAAATCGCTTGAACCTTGGGCGTCAAAACTACACTCTGCCGCTTTGGCAGGATGCACATTCAATCACACTAGCGAAGCTGCGGAGATCAGGTGCTAAACAACCAGATGTACGTTGTCGTTAATTCGCTGCTTGACACCCGATATCAGAGGAAAACCGGCATCCCCCGCGTAGAGTATGAAGTCGCGAAATATTTGGTGGCGCGTGGCGCGAAGGCCGTCGCATGGAAGGGACGGCAATTCATTTCGATCGACTTTGAGGCATTTATCGACCGGGCGGATAAGTCCCAGGCCCTCGATCTCGATGCGATTTGCGACGAGCCCACTGTGGCGACGTCCATGCCGCGCTTGGGATTCGCGCTCGCGCGCCTGCTCGAGCCGGTGGCGAGGCGAACCCCGAGATGGATGCGGCTGTCTTCGGCGGTTCATCGTCTGCTCGCGCGCGACTGGCCGAAGCTGAGCGCCGACGAGCGACGGGAGTTCAGCCAGACGCTGGGCTTTTCGCGAAACTACGAGCGCCTTGCGCGCTTTCTCGACGCGCTGGTCGCGCGGCGCGGCGGCGGGTCTCGTGACATCTCCCTGAACACGAAAGCCGAGTTCCGCGATGACGCGGTGATGATCATGCTCGGCATCTGGTGGTCCAATCGCCCGTTCAGAGCCGTCGAAGAGCTTAAGACATCGCACGGCCTGCGCTTCGTCAGCATGGTCTACGACCTGCTGCCGATCAGGCGGCCTGAATTCTTTGGTTCTCCGTCGTTCAGTGCCACTTTCAAGAAGCATGTCGACCACGTCATCCGCCTGTCGGACGCCATATGCGCGATCTCTCAATCCACCGCGCGCGACGTCACCGCCTACGCGGCGGAAGCCGGTGTCGCCATCCATCCCGTCAAGCCCATCCCGCTATGCTCGGAGATGAAGCAGAGCACACCTCCGGTCCACTCGAAGCGTCTGCGCGAGACCGGCCTGCGACCGAACGGCTTCGCGCTGTTCGTCTCGACCGTGAACCCACGCAAGAACCACTGGTTCGCGTATCAGCTGTGGCGTCGCGCCGTGGAGACGATGGGTGACCAGGTGCCCACCCTCGTGTTCGCCGGCCAGCTGGATGGCGGGAGTGGATTGGGGCTGATCGCGCAGGATGCGATGATGTGGCAGCGCAAGTTGCTGTTCATCGAGGGGCCCATGGACGGCGAGGTGGCATGGCTCTATGCGAACTGCGCCTTTACCCTCTTCCCCTCGTGGTCGGAGGGCTGGGGCCTGCCGATCACTGAATCACTGCTGTACGGCAAGTACTGTCTGGCGGGCGACAACAGCTCCCAGCCGGAAGCTGGTCAAGGCCTCGCCTTTCATGCCGATGTCCTCGACGGCGCGGCCTGGCTGGCCGAGCTCAGACGACTGATCACCGAACCTGGTTACCTTGAAACGGCCAACGCGCGCGTCAGGGACGGCTTTGTCGCCCGAACCTGGAACGACGTCAGTGCCGACGTCTACGACGCCATAAAGACCGTTGTCGCTTCACCGCCGATCGAAACTGCGCGCAAGTCACCGGGCGGCGCCGAAATTCGCCCATCGATCGCCTCGGCGTAGCGCCTACGAACTGGAGAGCGGGATCCCGATATCGGCGAACCAGCGGGCCGCTCGGACCCTTTGCTCCGGTACATTTGACATACCGTCCGACACGAACATCGCGGGGTCCATGAAATGAACCGCGACACCCCGAAGATGCAGATGACGTGCGGCTTCAGACCATTGACCCTCGCCCTGACGACCGAGGCAAACAAGATAATCGCCAGCATCCATTTCGACCAACTCATCAGCCACGACCGGCTCGCCGAGACGAAGAAGCTGGCTGGTTAGGCGGTGAGCCAACCTGATCTCCTTGTCCCGAACCAGAACGGGCTCGATCCGTATCCTCATGGGCGCCGACTTGATTAGCCAAGCTAGACTCTCCGAGATGCCATCGATCGCGTCGGACGGCAGTCCAACGAATACCGTCGTCTCGGAGATCCGGCGGTGGCGCGCCATGACACGGGCCAGCGCGACAAGGTCGCCCTTGGCGGGCGGATCGTCCGACGGAATGTTCGCGATGGCCTCCACCAATACGCGCTGCCTTGCCAGCCTGTGCTCGACAGCGAAGCGCTCGATCGCATCGCGATAGAGAGCGCCGATTCGCGCCGGCCCGCACGCGGTCCGCACGTACTCGCGACCGGCACGGCCGAGAGCCCGCAAATCGGTCCGCGCGCGGCAGTCCTCGAGAGCGACGACCAGGTCCTCGTCGCTGAAGCTGTCCGCGAGCCTCACGCCGACGTTCGCGGGTAGTTCAGCCGCCGATCCGTGGGCGTTGAAAATGATCGGACAGCCGCTGGCGAGCGCGTCGAGAACAGCGCGCGAGGTCTCGCCGCGCGAGCGCGTGCGAAGTTGCACCGCGACATCGGCGGCGCCGAGCCATCTGTTGTACTCGTCGGCCGACACATGGCCGGTTACCCTGATCCGACCTGGCGCATCGGAATTCTGCGCTTGCGACACCAGGTCCTCGAAGTACGGACCGCCACCTTCGCCAACGAGCACCAGGACGCAGTCTCGCCGATGCGCGAGGCTGCTTGTCCGCCACGCCGACGCGATACGATCGACCATT
Organism: uncultured Rhizobiaceae bacterium; assembly: GCA_964437145.1. Taxonomy (GTDB): domain Bacteria; phylum Pseudomonadota; class Alphaproteobacteria; order Reyranellales; family Reyranellaceae; genus JAFAZJ01. The sequence continues at coordinate 6,743 of CAYTFW010000017.1, read as the reverse complement.
TTTGTCGGCGATATGTGCCCAAAGGAACAAGCGACGAAATCGTCGACTCCCAAACCCAACCGCTCGCGGGCCTCGGCGCGAGGCATGTCCGGCACCAACCGGCGGAGCTGCGGGATGACCGCCCAGTCCGAACAGAAGTTTTCGCCGTACCAACGATACGCTTCAAGGAGCGCATGACGGGAGTGGACGATGACGCCTTGCGCCGATTCCAGGACTTCTCGATTGCATGGAAACACGGTTGGTGCCGCCGCCTCCCCCTTCTCATGGTACGCGACCAGCCCGCCATAGCCGTGCGATCTGTACAGGGTCCGCAGGAACGCGTCGCCCGACAGCAGACGCATGTGACCGGCCCACAGAATCATGTCCCCCAGGAAGAAATCGTGCAGCACGACCGTGCCGGGGAATCGCGACAGCAGATCGAACATGTGCAAGTGAAACACGCTGTTGCCGAACTGATAGACAATCCGGTCATAGCGTCCGGCATTGGCTTCAAACCACGCGACCGACCTGAGGGGAAAATTCGCCATCAGCCAGTCATCGCCGAGCGTGGCATTGGGCTTAACAAGCTCGATGTCATAGTGGGCGGCCAGCTCACGAAGGAGCTCGGCGCTGTAGGCGGCGACTCCGCTACGGTCTGGCGGCAGCGGCGAGACGAAGGCCAGTCGCGGGCGGGGCTGCCGCACGAACGAGGCTACGGCTACGGGACCGTTTGCAAGATGAGCCATGCGCTCGAGGGCCTCGAGCGCGATCTGCCCGGCGGTATCCCAGGAGAAGCAAGCCGATCGTTTCAGCCCGTGTTCGCCGAGATGACGACGTAACTCGGTGTCGGAGAGTACGTGGTGCAGCTTGTCGCTGATAGCGCGTGCGGAGGCTGGATCGAAGAGAGCCTCGGCATGACCAACGAGTTCCGGCAGGCTCGTAGTATTCGAAGTGATCGCGGGCGTGCCGCAAGCCATCGCTTCGAGAACAGGCAAGCCAAAACCCTCGGCAAGCGAAGGAAATACGAATAGCGCCGCCAGATTGTAGAGCGCTACCAACTCATCGTCGGGGATATAGCCGGTCAGGACGAGCCGGTTCTCCGGCAATCCATGTTGGCGTGCGAGCGCTTCGAGTCGACGCCGATCATCGTCCGAACACGCGCACACGATAACCAACTGATATCGGTCGTCGGTGCGCGCCTTCAAGATCGCGAAGGCTTCGACCAGTCGCTCGATGTTCTTGCGGTGATCGATGCCACCCGTGCACATGACGAACGGCCGATCGATCCGATAGCGGCCGAGAAGCGTCTTCGCGGCATCCGCTGCGATCGTCACAGGCCGGAAACGCCCATGCGCCGCGAGGGGCATGGTTCTAAGGCGCTCGTTAGCGACACCCAGCCGTTGGATCGCGTCCCCGGCGCTGTAGTCCGAGATCGCCAGCAGCGTCCCCGCGTTCTTCAGCGACTGGAGCTTGCGGAAGTACCACCGCTTCGATGGCTCGTCCGCGATGTATACGTCGGGGTAGGTCAGCGGGATCAAGTCGTACAGGACCGCCGCGGTTCGAGAGCCCGGGCCGAGGGAGCCGATCGACGTGACGGCGTTATCGTGCAGGCCCTCGAACAGGCTGGTGACGACGACGGCGTCGGGCCGCAAGTCCTGCAGGAATGCCTCGCGTTCCAGCTCGCTTGCCCGAGCGCGCCAGACGTTCGCGGGCGCGGCTTCCCAAACGTCGCCCGGCACGTCGAAGATACGCGTACGCTCTAGCGGTACGGCATCGCCAAAAGTCGTCTCGAAGTCCGCGAGGCTCTCCGTCAGCGCGCCGTTGGCCAGGAGCCACAATTCGTTCGCTCCAGCGCACCGGGCGAGAGCATGGACGAGTTCGATACTCGCGCGACCAATGCCGCGCGCGCGATTCAGGCTCTGCGCGCCCTGGACGTCGATTACGATCCGCATTACCGGGCGAAACGATCGCCAATCGCCGCGGATAGCTGGCGGTAGATGGCCCGCGACTGCGGCGAAAGCGACGCCTCATCTATGCGGCGCTCGCGCGATCGGCGAAACAGCCTGGCGAGCCGGCCAATGATGCCGGGCGCCGACATCAGATTCCCTATGGCACGACGTGCAAGTTGTCGCCAGGTTGTGCTGCCAGCGGCAGCGGGCCCGCCCGGCCGATCCCGTTCAGACCCCTCTGCAACGGAATTAGTCCCTGCCATGTGACCCTCAAATGCCAGACCCTCTTGATGCGCCCTCTCCCGACGTCCAATCACGCGAACGCACGCGGAGTTGCGATGGAAGGCATCGTCAGTATGGGCCTAGGGACTATAGCAACGCCTGTCAACTGATCAGGGCGGCGTATTCCAGTACATCGCAGAAAAGATTTGATAATTTCGTACCGCCGGTTACACCGTTGGCCGGCCGATCGCGCAACGGCGACGATGGTTCCGACAACGCCCCCAATGGCGCGTGGGAGGAGGCTTCCCGGCGTCGACTGAAGCCTGGCAAGTGGCTGGGACAGCGGGGGTCTGGGGGATCCTGAGAAATCCGGCTCGGGCACGGGATGAAGTGTGGCTAGGACGTGTGACGCGGGCAACGAGGTGGGATGATGATGACCGTGGAAGATCGCCCAAACGCTTCGGTCACGATCGAGACCGTGGCGGAATACTGGAATCGTCGGCCCTGCAATATCCGCCATTCCTCAGCGCCGATTGGCACGCGTGAATACTTTGACGCCGTGGAGGAGCGGAAATACTTCGTTGAGCCTCATATCCCCGCTTTCGCGGATTTTGGCCGCTGGCGAGACAAGGCCGTTCTCGAGATTGGCTGCGGCATCGGAACGGACGCGGTGAACTTTGCCCGCCACGGTGCGAAGTACACGGGCGTGGAGTTGTCCGCGGTCAGCTTGGAACTCGCGCAGAAGCGCTTTGGCGTTTTCGGGTTGGACGGCTCGTGGGTTCGCTGCAACGCTGAGGAGCTGTCGCAGAACGTTCCCCGCCAGTCGTTCGATCTGATCTACTCCTTCGGGGTCATCCATCACACACCCAACCCTGTTCGGGTATTGAGCGAGGCGCGCAAGCTGATCGCCGGCGATGGTGAATTTCGCCTCATGCTGTACGCCCGGGCCTCTTGGAAGGACGCCATGATCGCCGCCGGCTTTGATCAGCCCGAAGCCCAGTCGGGCTGTCCGATCGCCCGTGTTTTCTCGCACGATGAAGCGACGCAGCTTCTCGACTCGGCGGGCTTTCGAGTCACGTCAATCGAGCAGGATCATATCTTTCCGTACGTCGTCGAAAAGTACGTCAAGTACGAATACGAGCTGCAGCCGTGGTTCGCGGCGATGCCGAAAGACATGTTCCGCGCATTGGAGCGCAGTTTCGGGTGGCATCTGCTCATCAAGGCGAAACCGATCTGACGAAGGGCGACCGCCGGTCAGGTTTGAGGTCCCTTGCCTAGCAGCACCACATCGGCGACGTCGGCGAGAGCGGGCGGCAGTCCGCGCCAGCAATCGATCACGACCTTTCGCTGGCCCTCGCCGGCGTAGAGTTCCGGGCTGACGCCGAGAATCTCCGGAGCCTGGGTCGCGACGACGACGACCTCGGCGTCGGCGATCGCCTCGGCGATGCCGGCGCGTTGCTCGACCGTGTCGCCCAGGATCGTCGCCGCCGATGTCAGCGCCAGCGCGTCATGGATCAGCACCTTGTAGCCCAGGTCGGCGAGCTTTCGGGCGATGTCGATCCCCTGGCTCTCCTCGACAACCGGCGTATCGGGCTTGTAGGCCATGCCGAGCACGGCGACCGCGCCTCTCGGTTTCAGGCGTTGCACGATATCGACGACGCGCTGGGACTGGCGCCGGTTGACCGTATCGGTCGCGACCGCGACATCGGCGGTGAGTCCGAGCCCGCGAGCCAGAGCCGCCAATGCGACGTTGTCGCGAGGGAAACAGGGGCCGCCATACCCCAGAGCCCCCTTGAGATACTTAGGCCCGATGCGGCTGTCTCGTCCAAGGGCCGAGGTCACCGCGTCGACGTCCGCCCCGGGCAGACGCTCGCAGATCTCCGCGATCATGTTCGCGTAGCTGATCTTCGTCGTGACGTACGTGTTGACCGCGATCTTGGCGATCTCGGCATTGACCCAGCTCATGCGCTGCACCGGCGGGTCGTTGTCGAGCGTCATGCTGTAGGTCGCCAGCAGCACGTCGCCGGCGGCCCGATCGGACTCACCGATCAGCAGCATGTCGGGCCTGAGCAGGTCGCGAACCACGCTGCCGAGCGCGATGAATTCGGGATTGTATGTCAGACCTAGATTCTCTCCGACCACACGTCCGGAGGATTTTTCCAGCGCCCTGCGGATCTCACCGCCAGTGCTGCCGGGCATGACGGTGCTGGTGATGTTGACGACGTAGTAGCTCTTGGAGTGGCGCAGCGCCGCGCCGATGTGCTCCACGGCGTCGAGAACAAAGCGATTCGAGAAAACGCCATCGGCGCCGCTGGGCGTCGGCACGATCACAAAGGCGATCTCGCTGTTGTCGATGGCCTCTTGAAAGCTTGTCGTTGCCCGCAGCCGATCGCCGGCCATCGCCAGTCGCTCGCCGACCTGCGGCTCTTCCACGGGAGATCGACGCTCGTTGATCCGGGCGACGACGGCCGGGTTCCGGTCCACGCCGATGACGTGGTGACCCTTGCTGGCGAGCACGACCGCCAACGGCGTTCCGAGTTTGCCCAAGCCAATAACCGCGATCTTCATACCGCCCCTCGAATTCTCGGCGTTCTCAGTCGATTCTGACGGCCGTCGCTTCACTGATCTTGCAGTCCGCCTGGCCTCGTGTCGTTAGCCGAAACTCGACTCCGAGGCCGGCTCGCTCGTATCTGTAGGAATCGGCCATCACGGTGAAGCGAAGACGCAGTGTCTTGCCGCTCAGCGGACCCAGGAGATAGTGGCGCCGCCTCGCCAGATGCCGGTCTCCGACCAGCGCCTCGAGCTCCATGTAGGTCGGCTTGAACTGGACGCGTCGCGGCTCGAGGCGCACGCGGAACTCGTACTCTCCAGGCAGCAATGCCAGTCGGTAGGTGAGGAACACAGCGTGGGAAATTCCCGGTTGGGTGAAAACACCCTCGGCCGTACGTCTGCCGGCGGGAAACACCAAGAGGTGATCCATGAGGTTTGAAGCGGCACCGGAGGTAATGAACCCCTGCCGCATACGGGTGCAAATCGGCGCGGCCGGCGCGCCCAGGTGCTCATGGACCAACGGTTCGAAACGTGAATGTATGGCGTTGACAACGATGATGCGTCGAGGGGGGAGCCGCGCCTCTCGTCGCCGAGTCTCCGCGTCCGCGACTTCGAGGAACGCATGATAGTTACGCATGAGCGTCACCCGGGCGGGGTCCAGCTCGTGTTCGTGCTCGTTGGGCGGAAAGCCAAAGTCGAAGCCGATCAGGTCGGCGCTCGAGATCATCTCGTCCTTCGACGCCGATCGAACGTTGCCGGGCAATGAAAGTCCTGCCGCCAGCTCCTCGGGCACCAGTATCGGCCGGGTGAGGCCGAGCTCCTTGAAGGTTCGGGCGAGAAGCGTCAGCAGGTCGGGGCGAGCGCCGAACCAGGCGAAGGACATGACGCGAGGGTAACAGACCAACGCGTCTATGAGAAATGGCAGCGCATGTGCCGCGTCGTAGCCGACGCCATCGATGGCGCTGCCGTCGTAGTTGAGACGCATCGGCCTGGAAGGAGCGCCATCAAGCGACGCCTTTAAGGCCGAGAGATATCTGCCGCCGCCGTCAAGGCGAAGCTCCTCGATCGGAGCGTCGAGCAAGCCCCAGGTATCGGCCTGCTCGGAGACGACGGCGTCACGAACTTCGTCTATGAACAGGCGCCAATCATTCTGAATTCGCCCGGGCCGATGGGCTGGGGTCACTTGGCGCGTGTGATCGCAATGATAGCCCGCGAGTTCAGCCGAGAGATCTCCTGTTTGGCCATGCAGCAGCGACAGACGCTGGGCCATATTCGCATCGACGTGCCAGCCCAGCAGCATCCGCTCATGAAAGCCATTGATGCGGAAAAGATCATCGCGCAGCACGAGCTGGAAATCGCCGGGCCCATCGAACCTGTACGCCGGACGGTCCTCGGCGTACACGACCTCGTTGAGATGAAACGCCGTTCCCCATTCGCGCACCCGTTCGATGGTGTCCGCGGGATCCAGCCGATTCAGGGTTTCCCACATCGACTCGGGCAGCTCGAAACGCGGGAGATGGAAGTAGCCGGCGGGCAGGTCCTTGGCGACATCGGAGAGCGATCGCCCGGCCTTGGGCACGAAGATCAGATCGGTGTTCGTCGACAGGATCCATCGGTTGGCCGGGTTTGATCGGCGGATCGCGACATTGCGGCTTATCGGCTCCAGCGCCTGCAGGTGGGTCTGTGACGCGTAGCGAGCATGCACCGCCGGCCGTAGCCGCAGAATGCGCAGGCGGCGACGCGCGCTCGCCGTCAGGGTGTCTTCAATGGCTTCGGGAAAGGTCGGGTAGTCGTCGGGGGTGTTGTAGTCGACGAACAGAATCTCGTCGTCGGGATCCGTCAGGACTTCCGCGATGCAATTGAGGCTGAGAGCGGCGCGCTTATGGAGGTTGTATCCATAGGAGTCGTTGCGGCCGTAGAGGACGACGGAGATCAAGGCAACCCCTCTCGGCCAGCGCGGCGCATACGCGCTAGCTCGCCCTGGCGATCATCTGATCGTGGATCCAGCGATAGGTTTTTTCCATGCCGTCCTCGAGGCGGACG